>JAPOVX010000105.1 GCA_026707935.1 Paracoccaceae bacterium | reverse complement strand
CACACGACATCGTCCCGGAAACCGTCAGTCACATGCGAGTTTCATGCTCCGGGGTAAGTGAACGCAGAAAATCATGACCGTTTAGGGGTCACGATCCTGTCTCCGACGCCCAATGATTCCGAGGTCATGAACGTTGAATGAGCACTTGCCAGACGATTGCCTGAACCCGAATTCTACACAGGAACTTTTGCACTAAAGAAATCGAAGTTGCCTGTTCATCAAAACAACAGATAGACGAGATAGACCGGTTTAGTTTGCATTCCTTGAAACATGTGCAAGGATTACACGAACTTGTCAGAAACCAATAACGATGCGGTTGCGCCGACAACGACTGAACGCGTTTTTCGGCGTACATTCTAACTATTGCCCTCTTTGCAATTATCGTATGAGATTTCAGACGCGTGACTTCCGGCTGTTCTCAATTCTTTGGATCAAGCGCTAGTTGTAAGTCCGAGCCTGCGCACACGGAGAACAAGATGTTCCGAATTCAGGATGCCTCCGGATGACCCTTTCTCTTCGTAACGTTGGGGTTTGGCTTATCAATCTTGAGAACTCGATCGAACGCCGCCGCAAGATGGAAAGTCGACTGGACCGCCTGGGTCTTTCCTATACCCTATTTGTTGCAGTTGACGGTTCAAATGCGATCGGAAATCTTGGTCCGAAAGTTGACGTCAAGGCGTTTCGCAGAAACATGGGGCGCCCTGTTTTGCCGGGCGACATCGGCTGTTACTCTTCTCACTTGGGCGTTTGGCGTGAACTCGTCGGTTCCGATTTCACGGTTGGTTTGGTTCTGGAAGACGATGTCGTTTTTCACGACGAATTTCCGGAAGCCGTTCGCGTCGCATTGTCGGTAAGTGACGACTGGGATTTGGTTCGATTTTGTTCAGTGCGTTCGAAGATCCCGATAACGCGAAAAAAGCTGCAATCGTTTCGCCTGAATGCCTACGTAGGGCCATTTACCGGAAACGCCGCGTACATGGTTACGGCCTTGGCTGCAAAACGCTTGTTGCCACGGCTGGAATCCATGACCCGAACTCATGATCACGAATTGAACCGTTTCGATGTCCACAATTACCGTCTCATGGGTCTGGAGCCTTTCTCCTGCCACCAGGACGACGGGGGAAAGAGCACAATCACAGGAGAGCAATTTAAACTCGTTCAAAAGCCGCCATGGTTTCGCCGGTTGCCGTACTACTTTCAAAAGGCCGGAAACTACTGGCGTCGTTGGCGGTGGTTGGCAAAAAACAATTGATTTGGCTTCGTGCAGAACTCGGGCGCAAGGTTGTGAACCGAGAGCAAAAGGAAATATCAGGTCAGGTATTCCGACAAGCTCATCGATGAAATATCGACCAATGTGAATTGCCGAGCATGAAAAGTGCGTCGCGCCCTCACTCGGTCGCAAGGTTAGTGACCGCTGTTTTTGGATCTCCTGATCCGTCTCGCCTTTTTTCTGTCTCTATTCCATTCACGCAATCGATCATATGTTCTTGGAGGAATCACCTTTCGGAGCAGCGTATCCACGTATTTTGCCTGCTTTTTCTTCCTCGAGGTTCTTTCCGAAACTTGCAGGCCTTTTCGCTGCAACCGCAACGAAGTCTCCCCCACGACTTCTGTTGTCTTGTAAACGGCCCAACTGGGATAGTGACCATACGCAGAAAAATCGAAAGCACCTTCTGTTGTCATCATTTGGAATTCGTTTTGCTCGACAAACTCGTCCACAATTTCTTGCAGCAATGGGAAATCCTCGTGGTAGTCGTCGCCGGCGATAATTCCGCCTATCTTCACTTTTGACGCCCATCGACGCAGAGTTTGCCCGCCTTCCAGGCCATTTCCCGCATAACCATCCAAATACAAAAAATCGAAATACTGATCAGGAAACAATTGCAGTGCTTCGTCGAATGTCATTCGAATGAGTCTATAGTTGTGTTCCAAGCCTACGTTTTTCAGTGCTTCGATGTACTGGGCAGTATTGTGCGTATCAGCGTACATATCGACGCCCCAGAACTCGCGGAATTTACCGCTACGCACCATTTCAGCTGAATACTCACCTGCGGCCACCCCCAGTTCAATGCCAATACAGTCAGAACGGTCGCCAAGCAGTTTTATCAAATCGAAGCGGGAATAACCGTCCAAATGTCTCGCCAATTCATTCTTCCTTTCGCTTGACGGAATTCGGGTTTCTTTAACAACTCACCCGATTTTCCGTATTTCTCCAACCTGGCCTCGCAGAGTTGAGGAAAACACATCGTGACCAGTTGGTGGCAAGGAATAAACGGCAGGGACAATCACGCCCATGAACACGGACTGTAAAGGCTTCAGGCATTCCCGTCCCAATTGATCCGGCACTTCTTCAGTCAAATATCATCCTCCTGGACGTCTTGACACATCCGGGTGTCGAGCATGTCGTCTTCGCGATGAATCTCGGACCGTATTCAGTGGCATATCGCCAACTTTTTGGGGCTGGCTCTCGTATAACAGTTAAGGGACATTGAGGGCACTTGTGAATCCCGGGACAGAAGAATTTCCTGATTCATCCATCGAACTACGATAAGTTCAAGTCGACACTTGAAAACCACACTCCCAAAAAGAAATCCCCTGATGAAGTACCTAGTGTCTCAGTTGTTGCGCATATTCGTTAAGGCGCATCTGCGGCTGTACGAAAACGGTGACCGTACTCCCGCTGTTCGCTCCGTAATTCTCGGTGACCTGATTTCTCGCAAGATCATACTCGACGGGATGTACGAGCACCGTGAGCTTGCTGTTTTGTCCCGCGAATTGTTTCCGCTTCTTGCGCGTGACTCTACGGCTCTCGATATCGGCGCGAACATCGGAAACCACGCCAACTATTTCGCGGATTACTTCGAAAGAGTTGTTGCGTTTGAGCCAAATCCGACGGTTGCGACCGTATTGCGCACAAATTCGATGGCACGAAATTTTGAAGTCGTGGAGATTGGTCTTTCCGACGCGCCAGGAATGCTGAACTTCGTTGAAAATCCCCAAAACATTGGCGCTTCGCGGATTACGGATGAACACAGCAGTATCAAGATCAAGGTAGACAAGCTGGATTCGTTGGTGGAACCCCTCAAGCTTCACGATGTCGTTTTCGTCAAAATCGATGTTGAGGGACATGAGGACAGGGTAATTGCCGGTGCGGCCGAGTTGTTGTCGACCTCGCAACCGGTCATTGCGATGGAAGGACTTTATCATACCGATCGAGAAAAAGGTGCACGCGTTTCGGCACTGTTAAATGAGTTGGGATATCGTCATTTTTATGCTCTCTCTGACGGTTGGGACCACATGCCGCGATGGCTATATCACGCCATCCCTAAGCCGATACGAAAGTCACGTCCGCTGCGGCTTAAACCGGTCGATCGCTTGACGGGAAACGATCATTTATTGGCAATTGTTTCGGCAACGCCAATAAAGTGACTTGCAGCTATTGGATGAGCGGGACAAGAGATGGCTTTGGGGTGAAGTATCAAGTTGCCTCACGCCGTGTGAATTCAGCTTGGCCGTTGGTAATTGGGTGACAAGGCCTCAGAACGGGGATGTCCGGCGAGGCCAGATCTCCTCATCTCGACAATCATTTCCGGATATAATACGGCACCGCCAACCTGTTCATGATCTATGCTCCGCTCAATTACTGGCGCCATGTCAAGATCACCGACCGCTGCACCCGGCAGGACTTCGCCAGAGCGCTGAAGTATCTTGCCGATGTCCACTTTCCCGAAAAGACCATTGTGCTGGTGATGGACAATCTGAACACACACAAACTGTCGACGCTTTACGACACATTTGAAGCGGAGAAGACATCGCGCCTCGCCAGGAGGTTCGAGGTTCACTACACGCCGAAGCACGGCAGCTGGCCTCAACATGGCCGAAATTGAGTTCAATGTGTGTCTCTCCAGTGCCTGGACCGCCGGATCCCGGATCGGGAAACCACGATCAGTGAAGTTGCCGCATGGCAAGAGCACAGCAACGCTTCCGCGAAACCGGTCAACTAGCGGTTCCGAACCGAGGACGCCCGCCAAGCAAAGATTGTGCGCAGTTTGGGCACGGGTAAGCTAGGTCGAAACGCAGAGTCTCGCAGATGATTACATTTCCAGCGGCGTTATCGATAGAGGCACAGGGATGGCCGAAATTAAGATTGAAGGCGACATGGACAACGCCAACCATACCGCAGTCGCCACGTCGCCGTGAGGTTCGGCATATCCGCGTATCAATTACAGGGCGAGCACCACATCATCAGTGCGCACTGCGAGCCATGACAACACGCATTTCTACGATGCTGTAACTTCGGTAGCGTTTTGGCGACAACGCGAGCCTGTAGGAGAACATGTATGGCAATCTCGATAGTCATCCCGACCCACAACCGGCCTAAAGGCGTTGTACGGGCCGTCGTCTCGGCAAAGGCGGCGCTGCCGAAAGGCGGTGAAATCATTGTTGTCGATGATCGCAGCAGAACTCCTGCCAACGAGGCTCTTTCTGGCCACATGGGGACGGAAACCACTGTGGTTGACAATCCCGGACCGCGCGGCCCTGCTGCCGCACGGAATGCCGGTGCAGCACATGCCAGGCATCCAATACTTTTATTCCTGGACGATGATGACCAACTGCTCCCTGGCTACGGCCGCCAAATAGTGGACGTCGCAAACAGCCATCCGGATGTCATCTACGGTTCGTCATCCTATATCCAGAAAAGGACCGGACACGAAGACAGGCAATTGCCGTTGCCAAAGCACATTGCCGGAATCGGGAAACTCGATTCCACCGTTCCGCTCAGAAAGAAGTTTGTGCGAGCAACCGGCCTGTGGGTAAAACGGGATGTACTATTGAACCTTGGCGGGTTTGACGAGTCCATGCGGTTTGGCGAGGATGGCGAGTTGTGCATTCGCCTCGCCGCTACCGGCACCATGTGGTTTGACTCTGAACCGGGCCTTGTTGTGGATGATACTGACGCCAAGGAATCAGAGCATCTGTCACGGGATTACATTCCCAAGGCGGCGGTCTGGTACAGGCAAATGCTGGATAAGCACGGCGATCTCCTGAAGGAACGTGATTCGAAGTACAGGCGCACTTGCCACCGTCGAATGTGGAAATTCAGAATCAAGACCTTGCTTGGACTTGGCCGGGACCGTCCATAGGGATTGATGAAGATGAGCGGAAGTCGGTTTTATGGATCGTTTCTCGCGAGTGTTGTTAATCTGTCAACGCTTTCTTTTGGTGTCCACAAACGCCGACGAATACTTCTTCAGGTTGATTCACGCATTCAGGATCATTTAATTCGGCCCGAATTCTATGAAGCGGAAACCATCGAATGGCTTCACGGACTATCCGATGGCTCACATGTCCTGTGGGATATCGGGGCGAACATCGGAGCTTACAGCCTTTATGCTGCTAAGCGTTTTGATTGCCAGGTAATCGCCTTTGAACCCGCGGCTGCATCCTACGAAGCACTTAACAAAAACATCAGGGCTAGCGGCTTGGAAAACCGGATTACCGCACTTCCTGTTGCCTTGTGCGCGACGACGAAAATCGATCACCTGAACATGGGCAGCTTCGATGCAGGATCGGCGATGCACGGTTTCGGAGTCCATGTTGATCAATTCGGTAGTGCGATAACGACGAAATTTCGACAGGGGGCCGTCGGGTTTTCGATTGACGATTTTGTCAGGATCTTCAGGCCGCCATTGCCGGGCTATATCAAGATCGATGTTGACGGCCTTGAGCCCGAAATAATCCGTGGCGGGCGTGAAACGCTTTCGGCGCCCAATGTCCGATCGGTAATCATGGAAATGGAAGGAAGCGAGGCGCGACTAAGTGAACTTTTTGAGTTGATGGCTAGTCTCGGTTTTGTTGCAAGAGCGAAGCGCAAAGATGAACACCGGAACGTGGCATTTGATCGGCGATAAGACGATTTCCAGTCCTTTCATTCGACCATCTGAAACCCGACACCGGGAATTGCAGGTGCAAGCTGCGCTTGGTCTTCCAGGACGACGACGGCAACCTTAGCATTGGGAGCCATCGTCCAAGTGTATGCTCTGCCGCATGGCTTGGCAAAGTTGCAGCGAAATGGAGGCCCTGTCATACTTGGCCACCAGGTGGCCCGACCAAGGCTAATTTCCGAAGACAATCCTGCGCCGGGACAACCGGCCACGTTTAGCAATCTCGCATGAGTCATTGCCGCCGAAGGACGGTATGTTCCGAGGCGCACGGATACTGGAGAACGAGTACAGTGCCTTCGCCAGAACCCGCGAAACGCGAGGTGATAAACGGGGCAAGCGGGCAAATGCGTGTGACAAGGCAATCGGCGACAAGAAGACTGCGGACGTGCCTACAGGGCCGAAAAAGCCCGTTTCGTTGCGCAACCGAAACCGACGACGCGGTTCAGCCGCGTTTCAGTTCCAAACGATGGCTATGTCGATTCCGAGCGCGTGGAGACATGGCCGGAAACGGCGGAGGCATTCCGGGCCGCGTCGATCTTGGCGACTTCCTCGCCACGGAAACTACCGGAGACCTTCTGCTGCACGTGAGAGCCCGCAACGCACATCCGGCTTCAAATTTTCCCAGTAATCGGGAAACCCCGGGTAAACGTCAGCACTCGGTACCGGTTGTTAGCAGCAACTACAGAACCTAATCGTGACGCCAAATTCGCTTCTTCCTGCCCTATTGTCCGCAAGCTTGCGGTGGCAAGAAATCTCTGGAGGAGATTCCCAGATTTGGGCATTGGATGATCTTGGAGGATCCCCTTTCGGGAAATTGTCAGGTTCTGACGCTTCCCGATCGGCCAGTCACGCTGAAGTGGCGGAACGAATGCTCCTGTTCACCCTGGGTCTCTGTGCACATGGGTAATTCACCCGTAGAACCGTGTGAAGTTTCCTCTGATTTTTTTTAAGGCTTCAATCCAACACTGTAGCTGAGTCGCGTGACAAGCGAGTGTCCGAATCCGGCTTTGAATTTGTACAGGCCCGGATTCAGTTGCATGCCGCCAAGCTCCGTACTGGCACCGAACGAAAACCACTCGTCACCACCACTGGCACTCTCCTCGATCGCGGTTTCCAGCAAGAGCTTGAGAGCCGATACCCGTCGACCATGATCTGACGCCGCAATGTACTGGGTATGCGTGCAATTGCCCGTAACCTGTATTAGGAACGTGCCACCCAACATGACACCATCGGTCCCGACCACCTTCAGAAGTCGGATTTTCTCAGGGAAAACGTCAAGCAAGCAGTCAAGATCATTCTCGGTGTGAACCGGAGCCTTGTTGTGCCGCTCTCGAAGATTGCGAGTCAGCAAGTCGTAAAATTCCGGAATGTCATCCTTCGAGCCAATTTCCACGGCCACGCCACCAGCTCGTAATTCACGCAGGAGTTTCCGCCGGCGCTTCGAAAGACGGCGAATTCGCCGCAGGTCAACGACATTCCATAGTTCACAACTCGCGACCGTGAAGCCGGATTGCCAAAGTGCCCAGTGCTCTGCTGCAGAAACCGGGTTCGCCAGGTGACCCGGGATAGATTTCCATTGAAGCGAAGCGAAATCATGCAGACGAAACTGTGCACAGATAGTCTCGACAGCGCCTTGTATTTCAATAGCATCGCAATTTGGATGAAATATCAGTCCCCCATAAGTCGCACCCGGGTGACTGATTACCTTCGAATCATCTTCTGGTGCTACCGCGGCAGGAAAAACTGCTCTTAATGAATCGGTTTCATCCCACAGCAACAGCGACCTGTCGGCAAATCGGTCGCCATGGTAGGCTAGAAACCTGCGAGTATGCAGCAGTGTACCTTCCGCCACGTTCTCGACGAAATTGTCCCAAACTTCCGCATCA
>JAPOVX010000201.1 GCA_026707935.1 Paracoccaceae bacterium | reverse complement strand
GCGCATGACCCGGCCGAGTTTCTCACGTCGGCCGTGATCACACAGGTCGATCCACAGTCCAGTATCCGCTCGGCCAGCGACTCCGGAGAAAAGCCGCCAAAGACAACCGAGTGAATGGCGCCGATTCGAGCACAGGCGAGAAGTGCGTAAGCCGCTTCGGGGATCATCGGCATATAGATCGTTACACGGTCACCCTTCCGGACGCCACGTCGCAGAAGGACGTTGGCCATGCGGCAAACCTCCTCATGGAGTTCGCCGTAGCTGACAGTACGATTGTCTCCGGGAGTGTCGCCTTCCCAGACGATGGCTGCCTGATCGCGGCGGGACGCGAGATGCCGGTCTATGCAGTTCGCGGACACATTGAGAGTTCCGTCCTGGAACCACCGGATGTGGACGTCGTCGGATGCGTAGCTGACATCGCGCACCCGGGTGAAGGGACGAATCCAGTCGATCGTTCGGGCATGTTCCGACCAGAACGTCTCCGGGTCAGCAATGGAGGCGCGATACAGGTCCTCGTACTGCTGCGCGTCCACGTGAGCGTCCGCAGCGGTTGCGTCCGGTACCGGAAATATTGTGTCGTTCATGTACCTCTCACCAACAAGCTCATCCTCGCTTGGCGCTCTGACCCGTATGCCCGGCGGAAATACCCCGCCGAATCGGCCGTGGAAGCGGTCGGTCCGCGCTTCATCGTAGCCCGATCAGGCTGCAGACTGTTACCCGCTCCGTCACCGTGCCCAGAATGGATCCCGGGCAAGTCAGGTGGCAATACCGACGGGACACTTCCGAGCGGACGCTCAAGGGAGATACCCGTTGTGTGGCAATGTCATTTCAACGGGCGCGACCCTCCAGTCTGATCAGGCGCAAGTACGCAAGGATTGACCGGTTTGCACCTCGACGAGGGGGCACGTCTATGGCTGACCTGCGCCGGGGGACTCGCGGCCCGATAGCCCAAAACTAAAGCGTGCCAAGCCCGCCTGTCGAGCGCTTTTCAATGCGATAGCCGATGGCCCGTGCATATCGCCTGCACGTTCCCTTCTCAGTGCTACTTCAAGCGCCTGTCGGCCACCTCTCCACCAGCGTGACGACGTCGTCACCGAACTCGCGCGCGGCGTCAGGGCGTTCGATTCGTGCGCCGGAAAAGTCTGGCTGACGGTATGCCGGAGCCCTATTCCTTCGCTTGTACGTGAACCTTGGAACAACCTGGAGCCACGCTTCAGATCTCCGATCTTCGACGGGTTCTACAGGTAGGGGCTCGCCCACGACGGCATGCCACCACTATCCGCGACCGGGACAGTTTGCCACTAGGTTTCTTCGCGCGCCTTCTTCAATCTCTCTGATAATGGCCGCTGTTGGGCTTGGCCTCCGCGGCGGCGATCGGCGATGCCTAAACGAAGTTCAGTTGCAGCGACGGGTGGAGCTTCCGGAGGTTCGGCAGCGACTTCGATTGCCAGGGAATTCGCGTTGAACCCTTAACGGCAATTGCAATACTCTTTTGCTTACGTACTTCTATTGTGAAACGCGCGAGCAGGTTTATACCGGAGCTATTCAGGAACTCCAGCCCCACCAAATCAAGTGTAATTTCTTCAGGTTGCGACTCCAGGACGTCATTCATCATCGCCATGATCGGCTGATAGGCCTCCGTACCAGACAGTCGCATTGTCCCTTCGTAATGGATCACCGCATCCTCTACCCATATGCGGTATTCACTCGTCTTGATTTCCATGTGACCGAATCACCCGTGGTTCATATGGGAGGGGGATGCGCTTGAAAAACACGCAAGTACCAGCATATCGTACTCTATGGCATTGGCAAAACTGCGTAGGTTGCCAAATGGACCGTGCCCTCATCGTCGGAGGACGCCTGGAAGTCCCAGCCCAATTGCACGCCGTAGTCGCTCATCAACGTCAACAGGCCGAGGCCAGATCCTGTTGAATTGGGATCAGCCGCATTTCGTTCGATCCGTTCGATCAAGAGTTCCGAAGGATCCCGCCCCTGCAGCCCGCTCAATACATCTTGGAACCGCAGTGCACCCTCTTTACTGATAGTGTTAGCGATGCAAAGCCGAAAGTCACCGTTCTCCAAAGATGTTTCGATGACAATATCACCCGACGTCCTGAACTTTACTGCGTTTTCTAATAATTCGTTTACAAGATAACACACATTGTGACGTATCTCGTTCGCGTCGACGGAACCTCTAACAGCACGTGCAGAATAAAAGTCCCCAAGGAAATCTGAAGTAACACCACAGTGTTTCCAAGCGAGGCCAAGCGGGACGGCAAACAGCTTCAAACGCAAGGAACCGGCCGTGAACGTGCTGATGATGCCTGTGTTGCCTACCTGCTTGCGCATCCGTCGCTATCCGGTTACCGGTGCCTCATGACCACGAGGGTGATGTCGTCGTGAATTTTCTGCGTTCCGATGTGCGACTTGAGGTCCATGACAATTCCGTTGACCACGTCGACAGCCGAACCATTGCTGTTTGCCTTTGCACTCTCGCATAGGCGTTCCAACCCAAAGAGCTCACCTTCCAAATTTTCCGCTTCGGTCACGCCATCGGTATGGAGAATGAGGGTATCGCCGCTCAAGAAGTTCAGTTTACGCGTGCCAATAAACTGCGCTATGTCAAATTCGAGGCCGATGGGGAAGCCGAGGTCCATGGTATCGATACGTTCAAGCGAGCCGTTGCTCCGCACCAACAAGACCTCCTCGTGCTGTCCGGTCAGTGTGACTTCGTTCTCTTCGTAGTCGACGAAAGCAAGGGTCAGGTGTTTGTCCGACTCGGTGCGCTCTATGTTCTTGAAGATGGCACGGTTTACGATGTCGAGAAACCGCTCGTTATCCTGGTCCCCTTTTTCGTAAAGAGCCCGGGCCACTGACTGAACCATCAGCATCAATACGCCGCTCTCAAGGCCATGACCCGTTACGTCACCGATACCAACCTTGATGCGAGACCCGTCCTGAAGCACGTCGTAGTAGTCACCTCCGACTTCATCGGCTGGCTCCATGTATCCGGCAATTTCCAACTTGGGTATCTGGTCCAGCTCGCTGACCCGCGGCAGCACCATTTTCTGAATCCGATGCGCAACATCGAGTTCAGCGCCGAGGCGTAAGTTCTCACTTCGAAGCTGCTGATTAAGAGAAACAATTTCCCGGTTTGCTTCTTCAAGGTTGCGAGTGCGCTCTTCAACCAAGTTTTCCAAGTTTTCAGTATGGTACTGGATTTCCTGCACCATGCTGTTGAACGCAACTCCCACCTTGCCCACTTCGTCGCGCGTGGGAATGTTGACCCGAACCGAATAGTCCTTCTGTTCCAAACTCCTCGCAGCACTGGCAAGTGCGCTCAAACCGGCCGTAATGCGTCCGGATATCGCGTAAACGGCGAAGAAAACGATAAGTAGGCTGACCAGCAATACGGCAATCTGCAAATTGTAGATTCGTGATGTGGCGTCGGATATCCCGCTCTCCACGGCCGTCAGCAACTGGTACACCTCCTCTTCCGACACGACGAAACCAACCGTCATGTTTTCCTTGCCGATGCCGTCAAGATTCCACAAGTTTGTCGGGCGCAACTGCTTCTGAACGATCAGGTAGTCGGTGTCCTCGCCGCTCTGGTCAAGTGTCAAGTGCTGGATGGTGACGTCACTTCCAGTCGGCAATTGCATGTCCGCGATGGCCGGGTGAATACTGCTCCGGATCGATCTGTCAATGCCGGTTACGCCTTGTCCCCCACCTTCACTGGCAACCAGTCCAATTGTTGCTTCACCGGACTCGTTTATGGCAATCACATTTCCATTCGACATCAGCAGATAGCCGAAACCAGTATCGGCAATCGTGATGCTCTCAACGAGCGAGGTCAATTGGTCGAGAGTAATGTCGACGGCAACCATTCCGGCGACGTCGGTGCGGTCGGCGGTCCAGAGCGGATGAAAGAAGCTCACGATCAGTATGCCGGTGATCGCATCCACGTAGGGTTCGGTCATCACAATGTTGGAAGCGACCTGCCTGGCGTCTGGGTCGGTCAACCATGCCTGCCAGCTCTCGTACACTCCCGGGAAGAAAAAGTCCCAGAAATTGGGACCTTCATTGTGTCCGGGATAAAGTTTGTCGAACGTCTGGGCCTGTTCCGAATACGGCGTGGCTCTCAAGATCGATGCGTGCTTGGGACCGACGTAATAGGCCTGCAGCTTGGGGGCGCCGGTCTGCATGATCGCGGGCCCCATCAAGTCGAGAAACTTGCTGTCCTGAATTTCTTGGGCAGTGCTGGGGAGAGGCCGGCGGTTCTCATCCAAGAGATACCCCCAGACGCTGACGGCGGAAGGCGCACCCGGCATGTTTTGCGACCACCCACCCTCGGTGCTGTAAACCAACGGGCTGGTCAGGTCCGGGTCAGCCGCAATCGCGGCGCCGAGTTCACCTTTCACATCAGGGTGGTCGATCAGGAGTTGCATCCCGTTAGCCAACATCGTGACTTCGGAATGCACTCGTTCCAGTAGCAGGTCGGCCTGGGACGTCGTCATTTCGATGGACGTCTGCAGGAACTGCTCGGTGGACTGGGTCAGGCCTTCACTGATCTCTTCCCGCGCTCCTTCGGACAGCCGTTGCATGTTCCAGATCGACACCCCGCCAGACATCGCCAGGTCAAACACGACCGCGGCGCCGACGACAAGTACGAACTTGGCGCGGAAACTGCGAAGCGAAAAGCGCCCGAACGACAACCTACCGCCATCACCCTGACGGGAACTCATAGCGGCTTTCGCCCGGAAGCGACCCATATCGGCCATCCCGCGTAACCCTTGGGATGCAGGGCAGCAAAGATATGGTCGTCGAAACCCTTCTTGAACTTCTCTATGAATGCTTCGTTGTCACCGCGCTCTCTGGCCATACTTTCGGCGAACATATGCCGCCAAGTTCTTACGACCTCCGCAAACTCCTCCGGATCGCCATCAAGATTGGTCACCATGAACGATTCCATGCGGATATCGACGAAGCCGGCGTCAAGTAACAATCTGCGACTCTTTGGACCGATTTCGATGTCCATGTTGAAGTGCTTCCAAAGTTTTGCAACTTCGTTGTAGGTCCACTGGATGGATTCTGAGCGCGGCTCGCCCAAACAGTGAGAATTCTTCTCGTTGGTGACGTAGACGCGGCCGCCGGGCTTACAGATTCGGAGCAGTTCCGACAAAATGCGCTCAGGTTGATCAAAGACCTGGAGGGAGTGCCGACACGTCACGAAATCGAACTCGCCATTCGGCAGTAGCATCTCAGCAGCATCGCCGTAGACGTACTCGACACCGGTCACATCGAATTCCTTTGCCATCTTGCGGGCATATTCGAGGCTGGACTTGGCGTGATCGAGGGCTACAACGTAGGTCGGATTGAACTCCTTGAACAGCAAGATTGCGAAATCGCCGATACCGCAGCAAATGTCGGCGATTTTCATACCCTCCCCGATTCCGTGACGCGGGAGTATGTGCTTCTCGTGTCGCCATGTCATCGTCGTCTGTCTCCGCAACACGGACACAAACGAACTGTCTTCGACAAACGCCTGTCCAGGGTAGAAATCCTTGTCGTACTCGACAACGTTGATACGAGGAAGCTTTCGTTGCAGTGCTCTGAATTTTCTGGGTGTCCACCCAACCACACTGGACATCGTGATCGTAATGTTTACGTCAGACCGTTCCCGGCAAACTTCCAGCAGCACGGAAGCCATGCCATTGAACGCGACGTTGTTTGACTGCAGTAACCGCCGGACGTTGACGTAGAACATCCCGGTTGCTCGCATTGCGCAGGCCCGGAGAGACTCCAGACACGCACTGATCTCTCTGATCTCCTTCGGCCGCATCGAACCACTCAACGTGAACACCTGGTCGTTCTCGTCGAACCCGAACTGAAACGATGCTAGGTCAGGGTTTGCCATCAGTCCGTCTCTGGCTCCAACGCCAAGTCAACCGTCAGGCGAATTGCGCGATCCTCAACCGCGTCAGCTGATACTGCGGCCTTGTATGAAATTGCGAGTTCGTACAGCCCGACACGACGGTCGAACCCCTCGTCCGAAAACAGGAGATCCATGTATTTTTCGGAAGCGTCAGCCGTACGGAGTTCCTCTGCTGTCTTGATGTAGAACTGCTGTTCGTCCACCGCGCAGGGCACCAGCATTGTGATCCTGTCAATGGAGCCTTTTCGCAGAATCTGAAACCGGAATTGTCCCGCTTCCTTGCGGGTGCGATACACCGTCTCGAACAGCTCATTCAGGGTCGCTGACAGAAGGTTCGAATACATGAACGGGTCGGCGCGATTGTGGCTAACCATGCGCGCAACGTATGACGACATGTAATCGCAATAGTCCCACTGGTCATCCAGGACCTGCGTGTCCAAATCGAATTCCAGAAGGACGTCATAGCCGTCCTCAGGGAGGCTGTGGTTCTGCGTATCGGTCATGCAGTTACCAGCCCGGTACCACTGTCCGCAGATTCGCGATTCCGGGGCAAGTCACGACTCCGGCACCCGTCACCATTGAACGGGGCCAGAGTGGTGCGCAACCGTTCGGCCGCCATCATGTAGAACTCTCAGAAAGACCGGATGCTGCTCCACAATCGCTGGAAGAAGCTATTGCGCACAATAGGCTAGCAGATCATCGCCAACCGCTCGCCGGTGACCTATAGCACAGGTTGGCTACTATGTACAGGCTACTGCAGCTGGGGATAATGGGGCGATCAGCGCACATGTGCGCATTTTCGGAGCGGGATCGACCCGATCAGGACGCGTGAGCAGGCTTGCTTCGGAAGGCCCACCTGCACAGAAATCGTTTCACGGCTGGCCCTGATCCCTGATCACGGCGGCGAATGGCTAGTTGCAGGAGTCCCGCCTTTCTTCCCCGCCCGTGCAACGACGGTGTGTGACTGCGGTACGCGAGGCCACGTGACAGAGAACAATCACGACCCGAACGGGATTGGTACATCGACAGCCGGCAGTGGCCGCACTCCCGCCGTGATGAAAATGCCTTGTAGCGGTTTACACGATGATACGTGACGTCCTTCCGGGCGTCCTGCGCACTGGGGTTTCGACCTCCTTTCGCCAGGAATCAATTCCGGGCTCGCTACCGCCTGGTTGACCGATTGCCGTATCACCGAGATCACCGTTTGCGCGCAAGTCCGCGCCACGTTTCCCGCCCGGATCTCGTCGCGCACACGAGATTTCACGACCGTTCAATTCCCACGTTCTCCAACCTGTCGAACCATCGCGCCAACCCCGATTCTCGGCCGAGTCCCGCTGACTTGCCAACGCAGGTCGGAAGTGATGACAGGATTCCGGCAGCGCCGCTCAGGTTCTGCTCGCGTGCGCTAATCCGACAGTGCGCGGCAGATCAATCATTTACTAACACTTCTGCAGACCAGGTGCCGACGCTCACGATTTGACACCATCGTGCATGGCGATCAAAATTCTCGCAAGTGTGCGTTGTCCAATGCTGAGGCCAAGCGGAGCCGATGTCCACCGAGGCAGCTGAGAGCCTGACTGAGCAGGAACTGGAAGAAGCGCGGGTAGCACCCACCCTCGCTGGTGTGCTCGCGGAAACCAGAGGCAAGCTTGCTGAGCTGGAGGCCGAGCACAGTGATCTTCAGCTGCTTTACGAGGCCACTATCGCTCACGGTGAGGCCGTTGAGGATCAGCTTGCGGAGAGCAACATCCTGCTGCAACGCACGCAAGCACGGCTGGAAGAAGAACTGAACGATGCCTCCCGTTACGCATGTTCGATTCTACCGGAGCCGCGTTCCGAATGGCCGAGCACCGAATGGTATTTCGAGCCGTCGACAGAGCTAGGCGGTGACTCGTTTGGTTACCACCACATTGATCCGGACCATTTCGCGAT
>JAPOVX010000098.1 GCA_026707935.1 Paracoccaceae bacterium | reverse complement strand
ACGTGCAGGCTGACCACGTCGGACCGGCCAAGAAGGCGGTCCAGGGGCGCGGGCCTGATCCCGTCCCACGCGGGCGAAGCGTCGGATGGAAAGGGATCTAAGGCAATGACCTCCATGTCCAGTCCACGGGCAAGGCGGGCCGTTTCGCGCGCGGTCTGTCCGAAGCCGACAAGTCCGAGCCGGTGACCGCCGGCCTCACGACCAAGGCTGCAATTTTCTCTTGGCCAGTGGCCGGCAAGGAGTTCGGAGCGTGCAGAATATGCGTTTCGCAAGAGCATGAAGGCACATGTGATGACATACTCGGCGACGGAGCGCGCATTCGCGCCCGTTGCAGGGATCACTTCGACGCCGCGCGCGACACACGCCTCCAGGTCGATATTGTCGAGCCCGACACCAAGTCGGCCGACGATTCCGAGATCATGCGCTGCGGCCAGGAGTTCTGCCGTGACCTGCGTACGATTGCGGACAATCAAGGCCACGACACCGGGCAATCGATCAAGGATGTCATCCGGATGATCTGCCAAGTCCGGGTCGTAAAGCGTGGGGTGGCTGGATTCCATCATCCTGACAGAACCAGCGTCCATGAATTCGGTGATCAGGATCATGGCAACCCGGTACCTGGCTTGCTGGACACGTGCAGTGTTTTTTCCATCGCAAATTCGGACAGATACATGCACCACAATTCATGACAATGGGAAATTGCCGAATCCTCGAGATTGCCTTCCGGAGCGCGACCGTCCCGATCAGCGGATTTCCGCGTCGGGGCCAGGCAACTCGCCGTCACCGTTTCCTGTCATCGTCACCATTCCGGCCTGCTTTTCGACCACATGCCTTCGTGCCGCGGCCGCCCCGACAGCTTGACCAGTACCCCAGTCTTTCTTTACGTTTTGAAGCGCAACTTGAAATGGATTGCACAGAGGGGGAGTGAAGCAAATGACCAAAGTTCCGGGAGCACCTGTTTTTTCGATCGCACTTGGTGTCACCCTGTTTACGCTGACGACATTGGGAGGTTCGGCGGTTGCCGCGGATTCCGCCAGGGCAACGGCTGATTTCGTTGATACCGAAGGCAATTCAATTGGAGCCGCCAACCTTGTCCAGGGCCCGACGGGTGTCCTGATTCATCTCAGGGTCAGTGGCATCGCACCAGGTGGCCACGCCATCCATATCCATTCGATCGGCGCGTGTACGCCGGATTTCAAGGCGTCGGCCGGACACATCAACATACATGATCGGAAGCACGGCCTGCTCAATCCGGAGGGACCGGATGATGCCGACCTGCCGAACATCTATGCGGCGCCGGACGGCGTCGCAGAGGCCGAACTGTTCACAACCCGGGTAACGCTTTCCGATGACGGCATGAACGAAGGTGCGGCGTTTCTGTTCGATGATGACGGCTCGGCCCTCGTCATCCACGAGGCGCCGGACGATCACATGACGCAGCCGATCGGTGGCGCAGGCGGCCGTATCGCCTGTGGTGTTATCATTGCGGCTGAATGAGACCATAATCCGGGCACTGTTAACGTCACCGGCGGTCGGTCGGTAAGGGCTCGCGCCGGCAAAACCGCCCGGCGGCGTCCGATTCGGTAAAGTCGGTTTGCGTGGTGCGTGCCGAAAACCCGATCGCTTGTGCATTGTACAGGGCGCTGACCCTGGCAATTGCCCGGATACCTGCGAATCCCGAACGGCCGATTTCGGGAATGCCTGCGTTGCCGCCTGTCCAATACCCTGGCTGTTGGCGCACGGGGGATGCCGGTGTCGGGAAAGTCCTGCAGTCAGTCGCTGTCTTGCCCGAAGCATCGCGCGGACGAATTCCGCCTGCGCGGGAGTCGAGGACCTTGCCAGAGTGCGTTCATTCTGGAAAGGTCAAGACCATGAGCTCCATGAGCGGCGTGGCGCGTGTTGCCGTGCGCCGGGATTTCGCAAAAGGATCTGGTGATGTCCGACGTAGGAAAGAAAACGCTTCTGCTGACAGGTGCGAGCCGGGGAATCGGCCACGCGACCGTCAAGCGGTTTTCGGCGGCCGGGTGGCGGGTCTTTACCTGTTCACGGCAGCCGTTCTCGGACCGATGTCCCTGGCCTGGCGGTGAAGACAATCACATCGTGATCGACCTGTCCGATCCGTCGGGGACGGCGGAGGTTGCCGAAAGGATCAGGACACGATTGCCAAACGAAAAACTGCACGCGCTGGTGAACAATGCCGGGATTTCGCCCAAGGGGAATGGAGGCCGTCGCCTGAATTCCCTTGAAACCGACATCGAGTCGTGGTGGCATGTCTTCCACGTGAACTTCTTCTCCTCGGTCATCCTGGCTCGCGGCCTCAAGACCGAGTTGGCGAATGCCCGCGGTGCGGTTGTCAATGTGACGTCAATAGCCGGCTCGCGTGTCCATCCGTTCGCGGGCGCCGCATATGCGACCTCGAAAGCCGCGCTGGCCGCCTTGACGCGGGAAATGGCGCACGATTTCGGGCCGATGGGCGTTCGGGTCAATGCGATTGCGCCGGGCGAAGTCGTGTCGAGCATGCTGAGTCCGGGCACGGAGTCGATGATCCCCGGACTGCCGCTGCGACGGCTCGGAGAACCGGAGGAAGTGGCCGACGCCATTTTCTATCTGTGTTCCGACCAGAGTTCGTACGTTTCCGGTGCCGAGATCGAAGTCAACGGTGCCCAGCACGTCTGACGGGATTGGGGACGGGAAGATTACCGGTGACGGTGGGGACCCCTGTCGGCATCGGGGCCCGGAAACAGCATGTCCGGCGAAAGGCAGCTGGCAGGAACTTGACATGCACGGACCGGCCGGAGGTCGCCATCATGTGCCGCCGTCAGGCCCGGCAAGGGTGAAGGATGAATTGTAATGGTGAAGCGGAAACTCGTTATCGATACCGATCCCGGAATCGACGATGCAATGGCCATCGTATTCGCGTGCCTGCACGATGAAATCGATGTCGTCGGGCTGACGACGATCTTTGGCAATGTCTCCACGGAAACGGCGACCCGCAATGCATGCGCCCTGGTTGAACTCGTGGGTCAGGACATTGCGGTTGCCAGGGGCAGTGATACGCCTCTTGTCCAGGCGCCCCGCCCGTTCGCCTGGGAGATCCATGGCCGCGAGGGGTTTGGCGATGTCCAGCTTCAGCCCCCTGCGCAAGGGAGCCTTGTCGATGAAACCGCCGCTGAATTCATCTGCCGGAAGGTTCATGAGGAACCTGGCGAGATTGACATCTGTGCTGTCGGCCCATTGACCAATCTCGCGCTGGCGCTCCGACTCGATCCGTCGATTTCAGCAGTCGCGAGATCGGTCGTGGTCATGGGCGGCAGCCTCGATGCAGGAGGAAATGCCTCCAAAGCCGCCGAGGCAAACATCTGGCAGGACCCGCACGCCGCCAATGCGGTGTTTTCGGCGCCGTGGGATGTGACCATCGTTGGCCTCGACGTCACCAAGCAAGTCGTCTGCACGCCCGAGGATTTTTCGATGCTCGCGGTCAAGGCACCGACGCTCGGCGGGTTTCTCAACCGTGTGGTTCAGTACTACTTCGCAGCCACCAGGGAGCGGAGCGGCATCTCCGGTTGCCACATGCACGACCCGACAGCGGTAATCGCCGCCATTCGCAGGGAGTTGTTCACGATCAGGAACTCTGCGGTCGAAGTCATCGAGGCCGGCGAGCAAGCCGGAGCGACGGTCCGGTCCGCTTCGACCGAGAGGCCTTCCGTATCGGTCTGTTGCGGCGTCGACAACACGGCGGTCCAGCACCTGTTCCTGCGAACGATAGAAACCGGATTCTGAATTTCATGCCCGATGGCGACTCCACGTCCAGCGTACGGATTGTCGACGCGATCGGGGAAATCCCGGCTGAAGACTGGGACGCATGTGCCGGAGGCGATTGCCCCCTGCTCAGCCATGCCTTCCTCTCGGCGCTGGAGGATTCCGGATCAGTTGCCGCTCAAGAGGGATGGGCACCCTGCCACGTGACGGTTTCGGAGGAAACCGTCGGGATCATCGGTTGCGCCCCGCTCTATCTCAAGGGCCACAGCCAGGGTGAGTATGTTTTCGACCATGGATGGGCGGAGGCGTTCGAAAGGGCCGGAGGCCGCTACTATCCGAAACTTGTTTCCGCGATTCCGTTCGCGCCGGTCACGAGCCACAGGCTTCTTGTGCGGCGTGGGCAGGATGCCGGTCGGGTTCGCGCCCTGCTGATCGCGGGCATGCTCAGGGTGGCGGAACGATTCGGTGTTTCCTCGCTCCACGTCAACTTTCCGGAAGCCGACGAATGGCGGGACCTGGGATCGTTCGGATTCCTGCAACGGATTGGCCACCAGTTTCACTGGAAGAACGACGGTTTCAGGTCCTTCGACCATTTCCTTGGCTCGCTTTCGTCGCGAAAGCGCAAGAACATTCGGAAGGAGCGGAGATCGGTCTCCGATTCAGGGGTTATCATGCATCGATTCGCCGGGGACACGCTGACGGCAGGTCACATGCAGGAGTTCTATCGGTTCTATCGTGACACGACCGATCGCAAATGGGGTTGGGATTACCTGAAAGAGCCGTTTTTCGAGATGCTGCACGAACGCCTGGCAAGGCGGGTTGTCCTGGTCATGGCGGAACTGAACGGCCGATGGGTGGCAGGTGCACTCAACCTTGCTGGCCGAAAGGTGCTTTACGGACGCAATTGGGGCTGCATCGCCCGAATCCGGTTCCTCCATTTCGAGACATGCTATTACCAGGCGATCGAGCACGCGATTGAATGCGGCCTGGATCGGGTCGAGGCAGGCGCGCAAGGTCCGCACAAGATTCAGCGGGGATATCTGCCGACGCGGACATACAGCGCGCACTGGATCGTCCACGAAGGGTTGCGCCGCGCCGTGTCGGAATTCCTGGATCACGAGAGCCGGTCGGTGGATGCGGAAATGGAGTTTCTTGACGCGCTGTCGCCGTTTCGAAAGTCCTGACAATGCCTTGCCCGGAACCCGATACAGCCCGATACAGCCCGATACAGCGCAATGCATCGCCCTCGTGGCCGGGATGCGGGGGTTCGCGGAGACCGGAAGAAGCGGCGGCAGAGGAGACGGACGGTGAAATCGAGGTGTGCCCCTTGACTGCGACTGGACCGGGCGACGCATCGGCGCCGGTGAAACCCTGGCGCCAGCCACAGCCCGAATGTCGACCGCCGGTTCAGGGCCCGTGGCGCGGACCAGCCTGAGTCCGGCCATGCATCCGTACCTGGTTACCGAGCGTTCTCAACCGATCGCCATCGCCCACCGCGGGTTTTCGGCGCGCCATCCGGAAAACACGATGGCCGCATTCGCCGCTGCGGTCGACATCGGCTGCCTGTATGTCGAAACGGATGTTCACGCGACGGCCGACGGCATGCTCGTCGCGTTCCACGACGACAGGCTTGACCGGATTACGGACCGGGCAGGGGTCATATCGGAACTCGACTGGTCGGAGGTCCGGAAGGCCCGTGTCGGGGGAGAGGAGAGGATTCCCCTGCTTGAAGAGGTGCTGACGACCTGGGATTCCGTTCGCGTCAACATCGATCCCAAGTCGGACGGTGCGGTCGAGCCGCTGTTGGCGATCCTGGCGCGCCTCGACGTCTGGGACCGGGTCTGCGTCGGCTCCTTTTCGGGTTCACGCCTCGCGGGGATGCGCGGGACCGCCGGAGACCGGCTGTGCACGTCGATGGGTCCCCTGGACGTCGTACGTTTGCGCCTGGCCAGCCTGGGGCTCCCGGTCGGGACCTTTGCGGCGAACTGTGTTCAGGTTCCTCCGAGGGAGTACGGTCTCACGATCGTGGACAGGCGCTTTATGCGTGCGGCCCGTTCGCGGGCGATGCCCGTACACGTGTGGACGATCAATGATGAGGCGGAAATGCACCGTTTCCTCGACATCGGGGTCGACGGAATCATGACCGACGAAGTCGAGGTGCTGAAACGGATCCTGATCGGTCGCGGATTGTGGCCCGATTGATGGCAGGCATCGTTCCCGGGTACCGTCGGAGAATGAACCGGGCGGGCGGTCAGGGCGACCGCGTTCGTCGATGCCACCGACGATTGATTGTTTCACGGGTTGAGTTTTCGGGGGCGGGACCGATAAACGGGGCGGGGCGGAACCGCAGGGAGCGTACGGAATGTGTGGAATCGTGGGCCTCTTCCTCAAGGATCGTGCACTCGAAACCCGGTTGGGCGAATTGCTGACGGGCATGCTTGTCACGATGAGTGACCGGGGACCGGACAGTGCTGGCGTCGCGGTTTACCGTGCGTGCAGCAACGGACGAGGAAAACTGACCGTTCAATCGGGCTCACCGGACTCCGACTTCACGGAGTTGGCCGAAGACCTGGGCCCGGTCGTCGGTCGGGACGTTGGGGTCGAGCGAAAGGATACGCACGCCGTTCTGACCTTGCCCGCCGAAGGGATCGGGAGGGCGCGGGAGGCGCTTCCGGAGGTGCGCCCGGGGATCCGCGTGATGAGTGACGGCAGCGCCATCGAGATTTACAAGGAGGTGGGTTTGCCGGGTGAAGTCGCCGAACGTTTCGGAATTCCTGGAATGAGCGGGAGTCACGGGATAGGGCACACGCGCATGGCGACTGAGTCCGCCGTAACCACGGAAGGCGCGCACCCGTACTCGACCGGCTCCGACCAGTGCCTGGTTCACAACGGCTCCCTGTCGAACCATAACGCCCTCAGGCGGCGTTTGCACCGGGAAGGGATGAGGATCGAGAGCGACAACGACACTGAAGTGGGCGCGGCCTACCTGACGTGGAAGATGGCTCACGGCGCCTCCCTTGGCGAGGCGCTTGAAGACAGTATCCACGACCTCGACGGATTCTACACCTTCGTCGTCGGAACCCGGGACGGGTTCGGGGTCCTGCGTGATCCGATCGCCTGCAAACCCGCCGTGCTGGCCGAGACCGACAGTTTCGTGGCATTCGGCTCCGAGTACCGGGCCCTGGTCGACCTGCCGGGTTTCCACGACGCTGCCGTCTGGGAACCCGAGCCGGCGCAGGTCTATTTCTGGACGCACTGATATGCAGACCTACGATCTCGCGGCTTCGGGCCTCCGTGGTCTCAACGGCACGCTGCAGGCGCTCGACATCAATTCCAACGCGACCCGATGGGACGTGATCAATCCCAGGGGAAGCCATGCCGTGGCGGTCGGACTCGATGCTCCGATCGAAGTCACGATTCGAGGCTCGACCGGGTACTATTGCGCCGGCATGAACAAGCAGGCGACGATCAGGGTTGCCGGTTCCGTCGGGCCGGGTGTGGCCGAGAACATGATGTCAGGGACCGTCATTGTCGAGGGGGACGCAAGCCAGTCCGCCGGTGCGACCGGGCACGGCGGGTTGCTGGTGATCAAGGGAAATGCGTCGTCACGGTGCGGGATCTCGATGAAGGGAATCAACATCGTGGTGCACGGAAACGTCGGCCATATGTCGGGTTTCATGGCCCAGGCCGGAACTCTCGTGGTTTGCGGAGACGCCGGGGAAGCCCTCGGCGATTCAATTTACGAGGCGCGGATCTTCGTCAGGGGTTCCGTGCGCAGCCTCGGGGCGGATTGCATCGAAAAGGCCATGCGACCGGAACATCGCGATGAACTCGCAAGCCTTCTTGTTGCCGCGGGTTGCTCGGCAATGCCCGGAGAATTCCGCAGGTACGGCTCGGCGCGGAAGCTTTACAATTTCGACGTAGACAATGCCCAGGCATATTGACGGGACTGTCCGGTCTGCCGCAGAGCAGGGAGGCTCGACCATGGAAACTGTTTCGGACCACGACGGGGTCGGAATTCCGCCCTGGCAGCGGGAGATCAGGCGGGCTGCGGAAACGGGCATTTACAAGATCAGGGGCGGTGGCGCGGGGCGGCGATCGCGATTCGACGATTTGCTGTTTCTCGGTGCATCGGTCTCCCGGTACCCGCTCGAGGGATACAGGGAGACCTGTGCGACCACCGTGACATTGGGGACGCG
>JAPOVX010000160.1 GCA_026707935.1 Paracoccaceae bacterium | reverse complement strand
GATGTCGGAGAATACTCGGAAGCCAATATCCGCTTTCACCAGGGCATCCTGAAATTATCAAAATGCGCGTTGCTCAAGGACTTGACCGACGGGCTGTTCATGCACATGCGCGCCGTCAGGCGCCGTGCAATCGAGGAAAGCGACCGCGCAATCCGGTCTGTCGGCGAACACATGGCAATAATTGACGCGCTGGAAAAGCGAGACGCGGACCTGGCGTCACGGCTTGTCCGGGAGCATACCTTGCGGCTGCACGATCATGTTCAGGCAACCTGGGTTACCGAAGTTAGGGCGGCCGGTGAATCCGGATCGGCCGACAGGACCCTGAAGCGGCGACCGACGAAACGTGGCCTGGTCGGGGATTCGGAGTTGTCGGCAGGAACCGGCCGGGAGCGCGTGAGCAAGCTTGCCTGACATGCTCCGCAATTCAGGCAACAGCCGTCCCAGCTGTACGCTTCTCCGGATGCAAGCCCCAAGGCAGCGGAAATTCGAGACGTGGTCATGGTTGCTGCAGCATCGGTCGGCAGCGCATTTGAGCGCGTTGGTGCCCATTCGGCCCTTGGCGGTCGAAGAATGACAGCACCGGAACATCAATGACGTACGGACCTTGCTTGTGCCGGAGTGATCGTCCGGTCGGGGCGGAAAGGGTCATTATCAGGCAGGCCTGAAATCGCTCGGGCCGAGAGGAAACAATCGGGAGTTGGGAATGCGAATCGTGGTACATGGACAGCAGGCGTTCGGAAAAGCGGTCCTGGATCGACTGCTCGAGAGGGGTGAAGAGGTCGCCGCGGTTTGCTGCGCGCCGCAGAAGGCCGGCCGGCCCGTGGACCCCCTGGCGGAGGCAGCGGCGGACAACGGGCTTCCCGTTCACCAGCCAGGCTCCTGGAAAACACCGGAAGCCCTCGAACTCATGAAGGGCTTCGAAGCCGACATCTGCCTGATGGCCTATGTATTGCTCTTCGTGCCGCAAGCGGTGCTCGACGCGCCGCGCATCGGGACATTCCAGTACCATCCGTCACTTTGCCCGCATCACCGGGGCCCGAGTTCGATCAACTGGCCGATCGCCATGGGCAGATCCATGACAGGACTGACGATTTTCTGGCCGAACGACAGGTTGGACGAAGGGCCGATCCTGATGCAGAAGACATGCCCGATCGGGCCTGATGAAACCCTGGGAGATGTCTATTTCAAGAAACTGTTTCCAATGGGTGTCGATGCGATGATGGAAAGCCTGGACCTGGTCAAGGCAGGAGTTGTCATTCGCCACGACCAGCGGCTTGACGACGGTTCATATGAAAGCTGGTTCGGCAGGGAGCAGGCGCGACTCGACTGGTCGAAACCGGTCGTCGAGACCTACAATATCATCAGGGCGGCGAATCCCGCACCTGGCGCGTGGACGACCCATGACGGCAAGCGAATCCAGATCTTTGACAGTTCCAGAACCGAAGGAATCGGACCGGCTGGCGAAATCGCGGATGTTTCGGTTGACGGTGTCACCGTTCAGGGCAATGGAGGCCGTATCGTGATGAAACGTGTTCGCCCTGATGGTCAGGGAAAAATTCCCGCGATTGAATGGGCCAGATCCGAAGGCATCGCTCCGGGCGCCCGGCTTGGAACCTGACAAGGAAAAGGGGCGGGAAAGGTTCACCTCGACCGGGGCACCCGCCGTCACGGTCAGTGCGGCCGGAACATTGAGCCTTGATCTTCCCGCCTGGCGGTGCGGCGCACCCGAAAGGGCATTGCCGCCGGGCGGGCTCGCGCGGATTTGGCGTACTCAAGCGAACGGCGCGATTTCATCCCTGGCCGGCGCATCGACTTCCCGTAATGCCGCTTCAATGAATTCCGGTCCGGTCCCCGGATGCTGGCCAGCAGTCGAGAGCTTGCGGCGCCATCGTCGGGCACCCGGGCGCCCCGTGAAAGCGCCCATCATGTGGCGTGTGATTGCGTGGAGCCGCTGTCCTCGCGCCAGTTCGGATTCGATGTAGGGAATCATTGCCCGTACGGCGACTTCGGGAGCCACGTCGCTTCCGGTCTTTTCGAACAGGCGGCGGTCGGCCGGTCCGAGAATGCTCGACGGGTTGTTGTAGGCCGCCCGCCCGAACATGACGCCGTCGATCCCGGAGTTCAGGTGATCGATAGCCTGGTCCAGGGACTCCAAGCCACCATTGAGAATGATCGATAGCCGTCCGAATCGCTGTTTCATCTGCGTGACGAGTTCATGGTCGAGGGGTGGAATCCGCCTGTTGTCTCGCGGGCTTATCCCGTTCAGCAGCGCCTTCCGGGCGTGTATGGCGATGATCGTCACGCCCGCGGCGGCGATCCTGCCGATGAACCCGGGCAGCGCAACATGTGGATCCTGGTCGTCGATTCCGGTTCGGCACTTGACCGTGATCTCCGTGTCCCCGGCCACTGACTGCATGGACTCGACGCAACGCGCGACATGGTCCGGATCCGCCATGAGGCAAGCCCCGAAGCCTCCTTCCCTGACACGTCCCGACGGGCATCCAACATTCAGATTGATTTCGTCGTAGCCGGCCTCGCATCCGAGGCGAGTCGCTTCGGCGAGTTGATCGGGGCACGATCCGCCGATTTGAAGCGCGACGGGATGTTCGGCCGGATTGAATTCCAGCAGTCGAGGGGCGGCGCCATGAACGAGTGCCTGGGCGGGAATCATTTCGGTATAAAGCATCGTGCGGCGCGAAAACTGCCGGTGAAAAAACCTGCAGTGGCGGTCCGTCCAATCCATCATGGGGGCAACCGATACCCTGGCGCACTGTTTTTCGGCCATCGCCCCAACCCTGTTCGATCTCGTCATTTGATTGGCCCCGTTTATCAAAGGTGCACGGGTTGAGCACGGCCTGTTTTTCAGGAATCCCAGTCTGGATTTCCGCCAATTCCGCCTTGACCCGCCTCTTTCGACCGGCAGTCGTCGTGACGGACTTCGGTTGCGCGGGCAACGAATGCAACCATGGTTCGGGCTGCTCCGGTCCGCCTGTCGGCGGCGGTCGTCCCGGCTACCGATGCCCCCCCCTCCAGCTGCGCGTCGTCGCCAAGATCGGGCGCGACGAACCGGCCTTTTCGGGACGCGTTTTCGAACCGGTCGGAAACGCAGACAGCATTACCCTTCACGTCGCGACGGGGACCGGACAGATCGAACTCGGCTTGGCGATTCATCCGAATACCGATCAATCGGACGCTAACCGGATTTGTTGTTCAGGATGATTCGAGGGGACCGGGAGCGCCGTTATGCTAATCTTCAGCCGTTTGACGGACTTCCGCCGGCAAATCGCGAAAAATAACGAACTCGGCAAATTTTGCGCACCATTTGCCTTCGTGGGGCCGGAATCGGGCGGACATCGTGAAGCTGAAGGCCAAGTCGACAATGACGCCGCAACAAAAACATGGTATACCCCCGATGCGCCCCTCTTTGCTTGCACGGATTTACCCGGACGGCTAAATCATCCCCATGGCGAGAGTACCGACACTTATCGACCCCTTTGGCCGCTCGATCACCTATCTCCGTGTTTCGGTAACGGACCGCTGTGATTTTCGATGCGTGTATTGCATGTCTGAAAACATGACGTTCCTGCCGAAGGCCGAACTCCTGACGCTGGAAGAATTGGACCGGCTCTGTTCCGCCTTTGTCCGGGAAGGGGTACGCAAGCTCCGGGTCACCGGGGGCGAACCGCTGGTTCGGCGAAACATCATCGAGTTTTTCCGTTCAATGTCGAGACACCTCGACACCGGGTGCCTGGATGAACTGACGGTCACGACGAATGGTTCGCAACTACGCCGTTTTGCGGATGATCTTTACGCCTGTGGCGTAAGGAGGATCAACGTTTCCCTCGACACCCTTGATCCGGACAAGTTTTCCAGAATTACCCGTTGGGGTCGCCTCGGTCAGGTGCTTGAAGGCATCGATTCTGCTCTCTCTGCCGGACTCCGGGTCAAGATCAACACGGTTGCCCTGAAGGGATTCAACGAGGACGAACTCGAGTCGCTGATCGAGTGGTGCGCCGGGAAAGGCCTCGACATCACGTTCATCGAGGTCATGCCGATGGGCGACATCGGAAACGAAAACCGCATCGGGCAGTACTGGTCGATCCGTGACGTGCGCGAACGCATTGCCAGGAGTTGGACCGTCGTTGATACCGCCGAACGAACCGGCGGACCTGCCCGTTACGTTCGCCTGGTCGAAACCGGACAGAAAGTCGGGTTTATCACGCCGCTCAGCCACAATTTCTGCGAGAGCTGCAACCGTGTCCGCCTCAATTGCGTCGGGACCCTGTACCAGTGCCTCGGACAGGAAGGATCGGTCGACCTGCGATCTGTATTGAGGGAGCAGACGGATGATGACGGCGCGCTCTTCGAAGCGATCCATGCCGCCATTGCCAGGAAACCCAAGGGCCATGACTTCGACTATTCCCGCGGCACTGTCCAGGGACAGATGTCACGCCACATGAGCCATACAGGCGGATGAAGTTCACTTCCGCCGGTTTCCCGGGGACGTTCCGAACGAATCAGGCGCGTAATCTTGTCCTGGCAGCCTGGCGTCTGCGTGTTGAGTTTCCAACATTGAGACAGGGGGTCAATTCGAGTGGCCATGACTTCGAAAGAAAAGGTAACCAAGTCCGACGATGAATGGCGTGAACAACTGGGTGCGCTTGCATATCGGGTAACACGACAGGCAGGGACCGAGCGTCCGTTTACGCACGAAGGGTTTCCGAAAGGTGACGGTACCTTCCGTTGCGTGTGCTGCAATCAGCCGCTGTTTTCGACGGGAGCAAAGTTCGAGTCCGGTACCGGCTGGCCATCGTTTTTTCAGCCTTTGTCGGAAGACGCAATCGAAGAACGCGTTGACAGAAGCTGGTTCATGCGTCGGACCGAAGTCGTGTGCAGGCGATGCGACGCCCATCTCGGGCATGTGTTTCCGGACGGTCCGGAACCAACCGGCCTGCGCTATTGCATCAACGGAGTGGCGTTGACGTTCGAGGCGGACTGATCTCCTGCGCCCGGCTCTCGAGGGGAGTACCTACGGACCGTCTGCAAGGTCATCAGACGTAATGTTGCCTATGCTTCCGAGCAATTGCCGGATCAATCCGGGCGACTTGACCACAACATCCGTTACGCGGCGATTGAGCGCGATGACCCGCCCGTCTTCCAGTCCGAAACGCTCGACATTGCTGACAGTCCCGTCGCCGTCAAAACTGACGGCCACCAATTGACGGTCGATGATCTCCGGATGCCTGTAGGCATATTCCCTGACAGTGCTGGACAGGTAATACCATTCGCGCTCCTCGGTCGCGCTTGAGAATGCTGGCGTACCGATCGCTGTAGCGACGGATTCTTCGGTATCGACGCCGATTTCAAGGAGGTCGAGATCGACCTGCGAGGGCGTGTAGCCATGGCTCCTGATCACCTCTGAACACGCGGTCATCGAGAGAACTGCGCCAACAAACAGAAACCTGATTGCCTTTTTTGTGGCGGACTCGGGAGCGATCTGGCAAAACGTCATGCTCAGGCTTCCTTTTCGTGTCGTTCAAGCGGGGCACGATTGCGATAAACTGACGGAATCCCGAGAATAGCAACCGCTTCGGTCCCGGAACTATCATGAAAGCGACGCACGATAAAAGAGGCAGCAATGCGACGGCGGGGACCCCTTGCAGCCAAAGGAATCTGTCCGCAAGAAGGCTGCCCCGATCGGGTTTTCACCAATTCAGAATCAGGTTTTCCAGGCAGGAAATGGACGAGATCCAGGGATTGCTGGGAGTTTCGTCGATCAGGCGCATGATGTTTGAAGGAACGCTTACCCGCGAGACGCAGGGAACTTGGAGACTGGAAGGTCATCTAGGTGCAACGGTCGTTCAACCGTGTGTTGCATCCCTCCGGCCGGTGAAGTCCAGGATCGAGGAATCGATCGTTCGCGCATTCGTTCCCGATCTGGAGATGCCGGGACCCAACACGGTCTCGGTCTGTCCCGACGATGATACTATCGAACCTCTGCCGGAGGTGATCGACCTGTCTCACATCGCAACGGAAGCGCTCTCGCTGGGCCTCCCGGACTATCCGCGCCATGAAAACACGGCGGAGGTCGCCGAGAACGTCGGGCTGGTGGAGGCGCCAGGTCCGTTTGCCGCGTTGTCTGTTCTCAAGGGAGGCAAATGACGGGATTTGCGAACCACAGGATGCGCGCGCGAACCGAACCGACATGCGGCTGAACGATATCTCGGGACAGTGGGGCGTCCGGAATCGGCGATAATCGAAGGCGCCACCGACCAAGCCCGGATTTTTTTGCAAAAAGGCTTGATGGAATTTCATTTCAGGCTATTTTCTGGCATCCCGACGAGCGTTTAGAAGATCGTAGCATTGGCAAACTGGGTGGCCTGTTTTCAGTCGGCCAAAACAGCAAAGGATTGGAACATGGCGGTCCCTCGGAAAAAAGTGACCCGGTCGCGACGCAACCAGCGTCGGTCCCACGACCGGATTCGTGGCGCAAGTTGGCAGGAGTGTCCGGAGTGTGGTGGCGTCAAGCGTCGACATCATGCCTGTCCGGAGTGCGGGTACTACAAGGGCCGCGAAATCATCATCGTTGAATTGGAAGACGATCAGGAAGTTGTCGCCTGACGTCTTTTCGGTCTGGAATGAACGAACCTGCTCCCCCGGAGCTTTCCCGAGACTTGCAATCCATTGTTATTTCCGTCGATGCAATGGGGGGCGACCACGGACCTGATTCCGTGATACAGGGGTTGCAGGGATTTGCCCGCCGGCACCAGGATGTCGGGTTTATCGTTCATGGAGATTCCGGCTCTCTCGACGACCTTGTCAATCGTTCGCCGGACCTCGGCAGACGTTGCCAGATCCGGCACTCAGATGCTGTCGTCGGAATGAATGATCGGCCCAGCCACGTCATGCGCCACGGACGCGGAACGAGCATGTGGGGTGCGCTGCAGTCCGTACATGAGAATGAGGCGACGGTCGCAGTGTCCTGCGGCAACACGGGCGCGCTCCTCGCGTTGTCGATGATCAGCCTGCGAAAGGCGCCGCATGTCAATCGTCCCGCCATCGCGATACTGTGGCCGACCAGGAATCCCGGGAAATTCAACGTTGTGCTCGATGTCGGGGCTGACATACGGGCGGATGCCGAAGATCTGCTCAAATACGCGTTGATGGGTGTCTCGTATGCGCGTACCGCACATGATCTGCGGAAACCGCGCGTCGGTCTCCTCAACGTTGGCACGGAGGAACACAAGGGCCGGGACGAACTCAGGCATGCACATGAATTGATCAGGTCGGCGGCTAAAGCCAACAGGTACCGGTTCGAGGGTTTCGTCGAGGGAGGCGATTTCCCTTCGGAAGACATAGATGTCGTGGTGACGGACGGGTTCACCGGCAACATTGCGCTCAAGGCGGCAGAAGGGACGGCAAGCCTGATCGATGATCTCTTGAACGAGGCGTTCCGGTATTCGCCGCTTTCGCGGATGGGGGCGCTGTTTTCATACGCGTCACTGGGACGATTCAAGCGGCGCATAGATCCCCGTCATGTCAACGGGGGTGTTTTTCTCGGATTGAACGGAATTGTCGTCAAGTCTCACGGCTCCGCGGATGCAACAAGCGTTGAAGCTGCCGTTGCCCTTGCATACCGGTTGGCGAAGCTTCAGTTCCACGAGAAGCTTGTTGCCCGCGTCGCGTCAGTCGCTGTCGGGACTCTGGATGACAGTGCCGGAAGCGAAGACGTTGACCAGACAGGGTCTGTCCCGTCTTGTTGAGAGCAGTTCCAGTTGGGGTCGGACATGCGCTTCCCGGCCGCGTCGTCCCGAATTCGGAGTTCGAATCATTCCTCGATACGACGGATTCCTGGATTCACGAAAGAACCGGCATAAGAAGGCGTCACTTCGCCGCTGACGGCGAATTGACATCCCATCTTGCAACCGACGCCGCCAGGAACGCGCTCGAAGATGCACGCCTGCGGGTTGACG
>JAPOVX010000092.1 GCA_026707935.1 Paracoccaceae bacterium | reverse complement strand
TGCTTCGCAGTGTCAGGAGAATTGGCGTGCAAGGCAAGTCGAACGCCTCGCGAAGCCCGTTGACCAGGTACCGCCGATAGTCGTCTCCGATGTGATCGGGCCTCGAACACATGACGACGAATCCCGGGGGTCGGGTCTTTGCCTGAGTAATGTATCGCAACTTCACACGTCGTCCTCCGGGCGCAGGTGGAGGATGAGCTGCCACCTTCCCCGCCAGCCAGCGGTTGAGTTCGCCTGTCGGGACTCGGCGATTCCAGACATCATGCGCCGACAACACCGCGGAATGGAGCCGCTTGAGGCCCAACCCCGTAAGCGCCGAGACCGGCACCAGCGGTGTCCCTTTCACCTGTGGCAGCAGTCTTCGAAATTCCTCCCTCAGGACCTGCAACCCGTGTTGCCGCTCGTCAGCAAGGTCCCACTTGTTCACGGCAACCACGATTGCCCGTCCCTCGCGAGCGACCAGATCGATGATCCTCGAATCCTGGCTTTCGAACGACCGGTCCGTTTCGACGAGCACGACCACGACTTCAGAAAACTGCACCGCTCTCAATGCATCCGCGACCGACAGCTTCTCGATTTTGCCGACCACCCTGGCTTTCTTGCGCAAGCCGGCCGTGTCCCAGATCTGTGCCGGCGTTCCTTGCCAGTCAAAACGGACCGAATTCGCATCCCGGGTTGTTCCCGCCTCCGGCCCGGTCAGAAAACGGTCCCGGCCAAGTACGCGATTGACGAGGGTCGATTTCCCGGCATTGGGCCGGCCGATGACCGAAATCCTGAGCGGACGGTTGGCACTGATGGGTTCAACGTCCTCCGTGACCGGTACATCCACATCGCTAAAGTCGTCGCCCCGATCTTTCGAATTCTCATCGAGTTCGTTCGAGATTCCCTGCAATCGTGCGAACAATTCGTCGATTCCATCCCCGTGTTCCGCGGAAATCGCCAGCGGTTCGCCCAGACCAAGCGCGAAGAACTCGTTGACACCGGATTGAACGGCGCTGCCCTCGGCCTTGTTCGCGAGGAGCAGGAGGCGGTGGGTTGTTCGTCGAAGTGATGTTGCCAGTTCCTGGTCAAGTGCAGTCAACCCTGCGCGAGCATCGACGGTGAACAAGCAGACATCGGCCATTTCCGCGGCTTGCCGGGCGAACGCGATCATTGCCTGGCCAAGACTGGCGGAATCCGGACCGCTGATCCCGGCGGTGTCAAATACCCTGCAGGTGAACTCTCCGCGGGTGACCAGGCCCTCACGAATGTCCCGCGTGACGCCCGGGCTGTCATCGACAAGCGCGAGGCGCCGCCCGACGAGACGATTGAACAGGGTGGACTTGCCAACGTTTGGCCGCCCGATGATCGCTGCCGTGAACATGGTTCTCAGGGTGTCCGTGGCGGACCGTTTTCACCCGAATGCGTCAATTGAACGCGTGGAGCTCGCCGTCGGCTGTCAACAGGTACATAACGCCATTTGCAATTGCAGGGCGCGACGCGGCTTGACCGGGAAGCTCCATCGAACTCAACATTTCGCCCGTGCCCGGATCGAAACTCCGGAGAAAACCGTCGCTTCCTGCGACCAGGAGCCGACCGCCGGCAAGAACGGGGCCAAAGTGAACATATACGCCTTCACGGTCTTCCGGGTCGTCAAACTCAGGCAGTTGAACCGACCATCGTTCCGACCCGTCAGCATCTGAAAGGCTTTTCAGGTTTGCGCGGTCTGTCACGACGAAAACCGAGGTCCCGGCCGGCCAGACAGGCCCGAAGGTGCCATCATCGACCGACCAGTTTATCAGGCCGGTCCTGCTGTCCAGTGCGACCAGCTTTCCTGCCTGGTTTCCGACGTAAACGGCTTCCGGACCCACGACCGGGTCACCCGAAATCGCGCCGATCCGCGAACGGCTCAATCCACGGCGGCCTCCGCTGACCGTACTGCTCCAGACACTGACACCGGTTTCCGGAAGGACGGCAATCACCTCGCCCGATGCGAATGGCAACACGACGAGCTGATCGGCGATCGCAGGTGATCCGCCTCCAAGGATGCCTGAACTGTCGCCGGCGCCAAACTGCCGCCATTGAATTCGTCCCTCACTGAGCGAAAGCCCGACTGCCTCGTCGTCGCGACCGACGACGACGACCAGGCCATTGTTGATGGATGGCGCCGAAGACACGGCCGCATCCAACCGGTGCCGCCACCTGACTTCCCCGGACGCGGGATCAAGGGCGATGACCTCTCCGAAACCGGTCGTGGCGACCAATGTGTTGTCACCGTATGCCAACCCGCCACCGGTGACTTCATTTGCTGCTTCCTGGCTTGGAGACAGGTCAACCTGCCACAGGAGTTTTCCGTCGAGATCAAATGCACGGGCACCGGCACTTGAATCGAGCGTGAAAATCCGGCCATCCGCGACGACCGGTTCCGACGACAGGCGCAACCGTTTTGCATTTCCGGACCCGATGCCAACGGACCAGCTGTGCGACAACTGGGCGGGCAAGCTGACGTGGGATCCAAAATGGGTCGGCACGCTGTTGATGTGTGTCCACGCGATATTGGAGCGCACGGGTGGCATCTCGAATTCCTGTATCCCGCCTGCAGGTCCCCCGTCGATTTCGACGCCGCCATCGACCCCCTGCCGTGAATCCGGCCTGATGCCAATCCGTTCTCCAGGCAGGATGTCTTCATCGCTGGAGCAGGCAGAAAGAATCATCGCAAGCATGACGCCGGCAAGTATACCCTTCACGCCTGTCCACATCGGTTTGTCGGTCATGACGAAGTCTTTCACACCGATACCCATTAAACCTGATACGGGAACTCTTTTGGCATCAACGCGTCGGTCCGCCCGAACCCGCCTCATGTCCCGGAGTCGGAGATGTCACCACCCAGCGCCGCAATCCCCCGTGCCGCGCGCAGTCGCAGCCCGAAACTCACGCCGGGTTCGTCGAGCAGACCGGACAACTCGTCAAGAGCCATTTTGCGCTCTCCGCGCTCGAGGAAATACACGGCACGCTGTTCCATTGCCAACGGGCGAAATGGCGCACCGGGCTGGGCCAGGCGGTCAAGCTCCGCAAGTCGAGCATCCGAGTCGAGCGAGTCCGCCTTGAGAATGACCGACTTGAGCGCGGCAAGATCGCGATAGACCGGATTGAGTCCGGTGTCTTCCGCAAGCCCGTCGAGGATCTCGATCGCCCGATCGATCTCGTTTGCCTCGACGAACTCGGCCGCAGTTCTCAATGCCACGATCGCCGTGGCGGGACCGCCTTCCTCCGCAATCCGGTACAGTGCTTCCGCACGCCCCGAACCGTCCTCGATCTCGAGCGCCGCGTAAATCCGGTTCCCCCGCTCTTCCGCGTCTCGCCGCTTCGTGACGTCCTGGTATTCGAAATATGCAGTTGCGCCGACGGCAATGATCACCACGGCGACCGCGATCCAACCGTACTTGCGGACGTATCCGTACAGCCTGTCACGACGGATCTCTTCCTGGACTTCTTCAAAGAAGGTGTCGGGAGTCCCGCCGGTCGATTTCTTGGGTCGGGGTCGTTTCATCGCTGTTTCCGTAACCTGCTCGGCCGTCTGTACACAAACCAGATCCCTTTTGACCAGTCGTGCAACCTGATCAAGCGGAACTCCCGCGTTCCAAATTCCGTCAGGTCCCGTAGCGCCGACGGTACCGCAGGATTCGGTAGATCCGGTCCTTGTTGCGGCACGCATTACACAAATTCGGGTTCCGTTCCAACGACCAACATTGCGCAATACGTGCCGCCAAAATCACGATATTTTTGATTCCCTTGCGAACGGGGTATATGATTACTAGATGACGAGTTGGTTTTCTGGAGGTCCGGGATCGGCCGTTGGAAGCCGATTCAAGTGACACGGGAGTTGCAATGCGCCCAATCCAGTTGGTTTTGGCGCTTGTCGTCTGCGCCGTCACGTACATGCTCATCATTGAGCGTGACCGTGTCTTATTGTTCGCAAAAAGCCTTCCGTTACGGGGGCCTGACGGTGGAGTCGCTGGACAGGCAAACATTGAAGTCGCGGGAAGCGACGACGTAACCGCGACAGTCGATTCCGGTGACGGAAGTGCCGACCTGGTTTCTGTCGTCGTCAAGAGGTCGGTCGCCGTCGACGTCGAAAAAACGCTCGTCTTGCGCGGTCGAACCGAGGCTTACCGGCACGTCGACGTCAAGTCGGAAACCTCCGGCAGGGTCATTTCCGAACCATTGCGCAAGGGATCCTTGGTCCAAGAAGGCCAGCTCCTGTGCGAACTGGACGTGGGCAGTCGGGACGCGACTCTTCTTGAAGCAAGGGCGCGCCTGATCGACGCCGAAAACAGAACCAACGTATCCGCTCAACTTGCACAACGGGGATTCGGGTCCGAAACGGCCGCGATCGCCGACTCCGCGGCCCTGGAAGCCGCACGTTCGGCGGTCATCCGTGCGGAAAAGGAAATCGAGCGACTCCGTGTTTTCGCTCCGTTTCCCGGACTCCTCGAGACGGACACGGCGGAGCTCGGAACGCTCCTGCAGCCCGGGTCGTCCTGCGCGATCGTCGTGTCGCTTGACCCGATCAATCTCGTCGGGTTTGCCGACGAGGTCCAGGTCGAGCAACTCGTAGTCGGGAGTGAGGCGCATGCCCGGCTGGCGTCCGGCCGGGAGGTGTCGGGAACTTTGTCTTTCGTGTCCCGGAGCGCCGACCACGGAGCACGAACGTTCCGGGTCGAGGTTACGGCCCCCAACCCGGATCTCGCAATACGTGACGGGGCAACCGCCGAAATCGTCATTTCCCTCAAGGACGACCAGGGACATCTCCTGCCGCAATCGGCACTGACCCTGGACGACAGGGGAAGGCTGGGCGTCAGGACCGTTGACGAGAATGGCCTAGCCCGGTTCATGCCGGTCAGCATCATCAGGGACACGCTCGACGGTGTCTGGCTGGAGGGTCTGCCCGAAAACGCCGATGTCATCATCATCGGCCAGGAGTTTGTTTCGGACGGTCGTCCCGTCGCGATTACATATCAGGCGGCCGAGTCATGAACGCGATCATCGACTGGGCTGCCAACAGGGCCAGGATGATCATGTTCCTGGTCGTCCTGTCCGTTGCGGCGGGCGGTGTCGCCTATTTCAGCCTGCCGAAGGAAGGGGCTCCGGATATCGATATCCCGGTGCTCTTTGTGTCGGTTCCGTTCCCGGGAATCTCCGCGGCCGACTCGGAGACACTTCTGGTCAAACCCCTTGAAACGGAACTCGAGGAGATCGAGGGCCTTAAGTCGATGTCGGCAACCGCCTCCGAGGGTTACGCCGGTGTCCTGCTCGAATTCGATTTTGGCTGGGACAAGGAAGCAACGCTCGCCGATGTCCGGGACAAGGTCGGACAAGCTGCTGCCGAGTTTCCGGACGGGGCCGACCGTTACACGATCAACGAAATCAACATATCGGAATTCCCGATCATCGTGTTGGCGGTTTCAGGCGATATCCCAGAGCGGATTCTGGCCCGGGTTGCCAAGGAATTTGAGACCAGGATCGAGGCCCTGCCGTCCGTATTGAGTACCGAGACGATCGGGTATCGTGACGACGTCCTGGAAGTCATCGTCGATCCGCTCAAACTCGAGGCCTATGACCTGACGGCTGCGGAAATGATCCAGGTTGTCAATTCGAACAACCAGCTCATCGCCGCCGGGGAAATCGAAACTCCTGAAGGAACGTTCGGGGTCAAGATTCCCTCGTCCTTCGACGACACTTCCGACGTCATCAACCTGCCCGTCATGGTCAAGGACGACAGCGTTGTCACCATCGGAGACATCGCCGAGGTCCGGCTCGCATATGAGGACCCGACAGGAACGGCCCGGTTCAATGGTAAACGCGCCGTTGTCGTGCAGGTCGTCAAGAAGAAAGGGTTCAACCAGATCAGAACTGCCCAGGCCGTTCGGGACGTTGTTGCCGAGACGGCCAGCCAATGGCCGAAGCCCCTTCGTGAGAGCGTCCGTTACGATTTCGGTCTTGATCAGAGCCAGGCCGTAAATTCCATGATCAAACAGCTTGAGAGCTCGGTTCTCACCGCGGTTCTCATGGTGATGATCGTCGTGATCGCATCCCTCGGGATGCGATCGGCGCTGCTCGTCGGTTTCGCGATCCCGACATCGTTCCTGCTCGGATTCGCGGTGATGGGCGTTCTCGGGATTTCGATATCGAATATCGTGATGTTCGGATTGATTCTCGCCGTCGGAATGCTGGTGGACGGCGCAATTGTCGTCGTCGAGTACGCGGACAAGCAGATCCAGCGGGGCTCCCGCCCGATGCGCGCTTATGCGCGGGCAGCCAAACGCATGTCGTGGCCGATCATTTCTTCGACGGCAACCACCCTTTGCGCTTTCCTTCCGATGCTCTTCTGGCCGGGCGTACCTGGCCAGTTCATGGGCAATCTTCCCAAGACGCTCATTTTCGTGTTGTCAGCATCGCTTCTGGTAGCCCTTGTCTTCCTGCCTGTGGTTGGAGGGATAACGGCGCGGCTGACCAGAATTCAGGAACGGGTTTCCGGGAGACTTCGCGAAAACCTGCACTGGGTCGTCAGGGCCGCCCTGGTAGCGGCATCGCTCGCCGTGCTCTTCGTCGTTTCATTGTTCATCTTGCGCGGAACCGCGGCGGCAATCGTCCCGTTCCTGCTGGCATTGGCCCTGTTCGTGGTCGCGAGTCGCTCCCTGGTCCGCAATCCCCGCGCCCGACACCCGTCAGGAGAATACAGCCGAAACTGGTTCGGCTTGGTCATCAGGGGCATTGTCGGCAACCCGGTCATGCCGGTCGTTACCGTCCTCGTCACCGCCGGTTTCGTTTTCGGGGTTGTCACGTTTTTTAGGGACAACAATCACGGCGTCGAGTTTTTCGCGGACACCGAGCCGGAAAACGGGCTTGTTCATGTTCGCGCACGCGGAAACCTGTCGCTCACCGAAAAGGACACGCTGGTTCAGGCCGTCGAGCGGAAAATCCTCGCGGTCGACGGCGTCAGAGCGGCCTTTTCATTTGCCGGATCCGGTGCATTGAACACGGGGCTCGGCGATGCGTCAGGAGGACCGCTCGACAGCATTGGCCAGATCCAGTTCGAGCTCGATCCCTGGCAGGTTCGCGGAGTCAACACTGGCGTCGGCATTTTTGACACGATCAGCCGCCGGGTTGCGGATGTTCCCGGCGTCCTCGCAGATATCGTCGTCCAGGAACGCGGCCCGTCGGATGGCAAGCCTGTTTCGCTCAGGATTACGGGCGACAACTGGAGTGAGCTCCTTTCGGCGGCTGACATTGCCTTTAGGAAGTTCACGGAAACAGATGGACTCATTGCAGTCGAGGATACGCGCCCGTTGCCGGGAATCGATTGGGAAATTGACGTCGATGTCGAACGTGCCGGCCGTTTCGGTGCCGATGTAACGGCAGTCGGCTCGATGATTCAGATGGTGACCAGGGGTCTGAAGATCGGCGCCATGCGGCTGCCGGATTCGGACGAGGAAATCGACATCCTCGTGCGCATGCCTGAAGAGGACAGGCTCCTGGCAAGCGTCGATACGCTGCGCATTCGTACGCGGGACGGCCTGATACCGCTGTCCAACTTCGTCAAGCGCGAACCGGTTCGCCGGGTCGGAAAGATCGACCGGGTCGACGGTGCACGTGCGTTCACGGTCCGGGCGGACGTGGACAAGGGAGTCAACCCGACGGCGATGATCGGGCAGTTGACGGAATGGATCGAAACAGAGGCTGACCTGCCCGCCGGGGTCAGCTGGGAATGGACTGGAGATCAGGACGACCAGGAAGAAAGCCAGGCCTTTCTCGGACAGGCTTTCATCGGGGCGCTCGGGCTCATGTTCGTCATCCTGCTCGCGCAATTCAACAGTATTTACAATGCTGTATTGGTGCTTCTTGCAGTCGTGATGTCAACGACGGGCGTGCTTCTCGGAATGATGGTCATGCAGCAGCCGTTCTCCGTGATCATGACCGGGATCGGAATCGTCTCGTTGTC
>JAPOVX010000317.1:8914-69527 GCA_026707935.1 Paracoccaceae bacterium | reverse complement strand
CCCTACGATTTCCAGGTCCGAAAAGAAGAACCGAATTTCTTCGGCCGCGGTTTCAGGACTGTCCGACCCATGAACCGAATTCTCGCCCAGAGACAATGCAAAGGACTTTCGAATCGTTCCTTCGTCGGCATCGGCAGGATTTGTTGCCCCCATGATCTCCCTGTTGCGTGACACCGCATCCTGACCTTCAAGAACCTGAACAACGACCGGCCCAGACGCCATGAAACGACATAGCTCGTCGTAGAAAGGACGTTCGGCGTGTACGGCATAGAACATGCCAGCCTGTTCGCGTGTCATCTTGATGCGCTTCTGTGCGACAATCCTGAGACCAGCCCCTTCCAGCATCGCACAGATCTTCCCGGTAAGGCTTCGACCGGTTGCATCCGGCTTGATGATTGACAAGGTCCGTTCGGCTTCCATGCTGCTCCATCCTCCAATCCGTTCCCCGACATCGTCAAGACGTCGCGCCATTGGCGCGTGCGCTATCACAATGACGTCAAGTCGAAAAGGACGCCGTGAGCAGCTGGAGATCATGTTGACGGCAAATGCGGCGTCCTTCGGCACATCCGATCTGCCAAGGTGCCTCGTCCATGATATCATGGACTGAAACAACCCGACACGGATCATCTGGCGCCAGTCCCACGAAAAACATGCGCCCATTCGTGACGTCACCGGGCTGGCACCCGATGCTGCTGAAGAGGACCCTGGCCACGCCCCGGCTGGAGACGATGAGAGGTCGGCAGTGGCCGAATTCGGCGACCGAAGCGATGGCATCAAGTACGCGATTTTCGAACGCCCGGTTCGACTCTCTGCCAAAAGGAGATCCGCCGCGGACAAGAACGGCTTCCGCCAGAACCACGGAACGGGAATTCAGCGTCCCGAGCCGACGCTCCCGAAGTCCGGCGCGCACGTTTGTCTCGAGCCTCAAATAGCGGTTTATGTTCCTGGCCGTACACAGGGTACGTCGATTGTTGGCCGTAAAGATAACGCCTGGCGGCGGCAAATCACCTTCGAGCAGCCGGTAAGCGGTGTCGTGTGCCTGGCGTCTTCCGATATCTGTCAACGCCGAATCGAAATCGCTTCCCGCGCGTATTCCCAATTTTGCTGTCTCACCGCCGTCCCCCGCGTCTCGGCGTACGCCGCATAGGCGCCGAGCCGGATCCCGCGCGCCGCCGGGGAGCGGGTGAAGACCGATCGGCGTGATGCTGTGAAGCTGGCGCGTCTGCATCGGTCGGGGGACCTGAGCCCGGTGTGGGTTCCGGGCGAAGAGCAGGAGGCGATGCGGGACCTGAGCCGAGCCCGCGAGGACATGAAGGTGATGGAGTTGAAGGCCCGCCAGTGCCCGGGGGCGTTCCTTCTTCGCCACGAGCGGGTGTATTCTGGACGATGCCGGTGGACGCAGGCGCACTTCCGCTGGCTTGAAAGCCAGCGTTTCGAGGCCCCGGTCCAGCAAGTGGTGTTCCAGGAATATGTCGATGCGGTTCTGGAGGCGCGGCGCCGGGTGGCGGGCCTGGAAGAACAGATCCGGTCGGCCGTCGCCTCCTGGTCTCTACACCCGGTGGTGGAGGCGCTGATCAGTCTGCGGGGCGTCAACGTGATCACCGCGGTCACGGTGCTGGCCGAGCTCGGGGATATCACCCGGTTCGACAGCCCGCGGCAGCTGATGAGTTTTCTCGGCCTGGTTCCGAGCGAGCACAGCTCGGGATCCCGGCGTCGGCAGGGCGCGATCACGAAGACCGGCAACAGCCACGTTCGCCGGGTCCTGGTGGAAGCGGCATGGGCCTACCGGTTCCCGGCCCGGAAGACGGCGCATTTGCAGAGAAAGGCAAGCGCCGCTCCGCCCCGGGTTCAGGCGCTGGCCTGGGCAGCACAGAAACGGCTTTGCGCCCGGTACCGTCACCTGTGCCAGGCCGGCAAGCCGAAGTGCCAGGCCACCACTGCCGTGGCCCGGGAACTGGCGGGCTTCATCTGGGCCATCGCTTGCGAGGTGTCCGGCCAAAACCACGGCTGCCGGGACGTGGGCTGAGAACCCGGATCAGGGACACAGATGCGCCGCTGCCGTCGTCGGCCGCATACCAAATGGTTTCGCCGATCTTCGGTCCCGCGCCGAGGTAATGATGTTCGTCCGGGAGATCGCAGAAGCGCTGTTCCTCGCGACGCGCGACCGGGGTTGCGGATAGCTTGACAAGGTCGATCATGGCGCCTGATCCGTTCTCCGTTTCGGCGCCAGTTTGGACGGGCAGGAGGCAAGAGTTCAGCCCGCCCCATTATCAATCAAAACAAACGAAACTATCAAGAAAAATTGGCCCTGCGGTGTTGGCACGGCGAGGTTTAGCCTGTAGGTTTTGCATCGGAGTGCTCCTTTTTTGCACCGATTTCGGAGCGTTGAAATAATGGCGAATTTACAACGCACTAAAAAATGTGCAGTTCGCCATACAGAAACCACTCCCACTCCCGGGTTTAACGCCGTGGCATCCAGGGGAGCCAGGCGGCGCCAGGTAGGTAGGTGTGGACGCAACGCCCGGTCAATCCAGCGCGTCATGGGCCACTGACTCCCTGATCGACGAGGAAGTATTTGCGCGTCAACGAACACATTGCGTACAAGCCGAACGAAAAGCCGCCTCTGCCTGTAACGCTGGCCGTTGCGTCTCAGGGTACCGTGCTCGTGGTGTCGGGCGCAATCGCGTTTATAACCGCATTCTGGGTCGCTTCCGGCGCCGGTCAGGCGTATCTGTTGTGGATGATGTTCGCATCTCTGGTCATCGCTGGCGTGGCCACCGTTCAGCAATCAGCCAAACTCCGCTTCGTCGGGCCGGGCTACAATTCGCACTATGACCCCGGATCGCCATTCCTGGCGGTATGCGTGTTGACCATCGCAAAAGGCGGCCTCGCCGTAATGGCCAGCCTCGTGGTTGCCGCAACGCTCGTTCAGTTCGCTCTCGCATTCTGGCTGGCACGTGTTCGACGAATCATCACTCCGGTCGTGTCCGGAGTGGCTCTGATGCTGATCGCGATTTCCGTCATGGACATAGTCTTCGCCCGGTTCGACGACGTGCCTGCGGACGTCTCCCCGATCGCGGCGATCGCGGTCGGAGCGGTTGTATTGGTCACGGGTGTGATTTTGATGCTGCGCGCTATTGGCAGCCTCCGGGTTTTCGCAATCTCCGTTACCGTGGCCGTGGGTTATGCCGCCGCCGCATCGCTTGGCATGTACGACTTTCAGCCGGCGATCAATGCTCCATGGTTCGGTCTCCCGCAGCTGTCCGCATGGCCCGGATTCAGTAGCGTGCTTGACGAGAAATTCCTTGCCTTTCTTTCCGTCTTTCTCGCTGTCAGTGTCATGGTCGGAATCAAGGCAAGCTCTGAGGCCTCCGTGATTCAGCGGTTCTCGTGGCGCAAACCGCGCGCCGTCGATTTCCGTGAAATCCAAGAAACGCTCAACGTGTGCGGTGTCGGCATGCTGCTTTCCGGAATCGCCGGGATTCTTCCCGTCAACAGCTATCTGCCTTCGTCGGTTTCGATCATTAACTTTAGCGGAGTCGCCGCTCGCCGCATCGGAGTTTTCATCGGCGTCATGCTTGTTGCGCTCGCCCTGCTGCCCAAGTTTATTGCCGTCCTGCTCACAGTCCCGCGCCCTGTTGCCAGTGCCGTCCTGCTCATCGGAATGACCGCGCTCTACGTGGAAGGAATTCGAACCGTCCTTCAGGACGATCTCAACCGCGTAAGGGCCTTCACTGTCGGCGTGTCGCTGGCTGTAGGCATCGGAATGCAGCAACACAACATTCTCGCGGAAATCCTTGGCGTTGCCTGGGGTCTCTTGTTCGGATACAGCGTGCTTGCTGGCATTCTCACCGCCTTGTTCATGTCGCTGATTCTCGAACTGTCCAGAGTCGGTCGAAAGAGATTCGAAACCGAACTGGACAATCTCGGCCCAGGTTGGACTGCAGGAGTTCCTGCGCGGAACAACGTCCGGGCTGGGCTGGAATCAGGATTCGATTGACCGGCTTATTTCCGCGGGAGAGGAAACATTGTCCAGCATGTTGCAGCTTCGAGACGAATACCGTGTGGACCGCCCGCCGCGTCTCGTCGTTATCGCACGCCCCACGGCGGCGGCCATCGAAATCGAGTTTGTCTCGATCATTTACGAGGAAAACATCGAAGATCAGATCGCCTTTCTGAGCGACCAGGCCGAAGAACCGGACGTTGACGATTTCTCATTCCGTCTATTGCGGCATTACGCCTCTTCGGTGCGCAACAGGAGATATCACGGAATCGATTTCGTTACCGTGCATGTCGAGGCACATCCATCGCCGCAGCCAGACGCTGGACGGGGGTACGGGATGTGACCAGGCGTTTCCCAAAGCACGAGCTCGAACGTTTTGTCGCCGAGGTGATGCGCGTGGAGGGCCTGCCAGAGGCCGACGCGGCGGATGTCGCGCATCTGATGGTTGCCGCCGATATGGCGGGAATCGACTTGCATGGAATCTTCGGCTTGACGCGTTATCTCCCGCGGCTCCGGGCCGGTGGCATCAACAAGAGGCCGAAGATACGCATCGTGCGGGAAACGGCCTCGGTGGCGCTAATCGATGGCGACCACGGGATGGGCCACCTTGTGGCCCAATATGCGGCCCGCACGGCGATCCAGAAGGCGTCGGAGACCGGCATTGGCTGGTCCGGCACGCGTAACAGCGATCATGAGGGAGCCGCCTCCGTCTATGCCACCATGCCGCTTGAGCACGGCATGGCCGGAATTTACGGAGCGGTCGGCATCGGCAAGTACGTGCCGCCCTGGGGTGGAGTGGACAAGCTGTTGGGCACCAACCCCTTCGCCATAGCCGTCCCCACAGCCGAGGGCCCGCCGGTAGTGATGGACTTTGCCACTACCGTGACGTCGATCAGGAATGCCAGATCGAAGGCGCGGCTCGGCGAGCAGTTGCCCAGGGGTTGGATGATCGAACGAGACGGCAGCCCACTCACTGATCCGACGCGGGTTTCGGAAGGGCTGTTGTTGCCGATCGGCGGTTACAAGGGCTATGCGCTCGGATTCGTCCTCGGGCTGCTGGCTGGAACACTCAATGGAGCGACGATGGGCGAGGACGCGGTTGACATCGAAGTCGATCTCCACCGTGCACCCGGTGTCGGGCAGTTCATCTGCGCGCTCGACCTGGCGGCGCTCGGAGACGCCGGGTCGATTTGTGCCGACGTCGACAGGGTCGCCTGGGAGATGCGTCGCTCGGCGCCGCTGCCGGGCTTCGACCAGGTCCAGGTGCCTGGGGACGGACGTGCCGCGCGCCTGCGGGATCGTGAGGAAAATGGTGTCCCGATCCCGGATGCGCTTCGCGTAGAGTTGAGCGGGATTGCCAAGAAGATTGGCGTCCGGCCGCTCAGCGGGTGACTGCACGACCCGGGGGACCTGCGAGGTCGCGGAGACGCAGCCGGAGATGAGCCTGGACGTCTCGCTGGAGATGAACGGCTACTGGTTCTGGGGCGAGCACGGCTTCGCGGCGATGCTGCCTGAGTCCGGTCCGTTGTCGGCGGAGATAGAAGAGACCGCGTTCAACGGTGACTTCTCAACCGCGCGCAGGCCTGCGAGGGGCCGATTCCGGAAGCGGCCGAAATGACACTCCAAGCATTGTCTTCGCCTCTCGTCGCATTCACGGGCGGATTGTCCGCGCATATGATGCTGAGCGCTGCGAGAATGCACATTCATCCGGCTTGCAATCCTCTACCCGTATGTTGATCCGAACGGGAACTTGCGGGAGTACGGAAAGCGCGTTTTCAGTGCTTGACGCACTATTTTGCACGTATCCGGAACAGACCCGATCGAGGTGCTGGTAACCTACGGTTCTAGCCTAGATGAACTCGTCAACATCGTAATGGCTGGACATTGGCGACCGTGATGCTGACTGTTCGTTCCTTCTTAGGGCAAATCTCTGATCGCTAAAGTTGGGGGGCAATCGACGATACCGCCGAGCGAAAGTTGCCGCAAGCCATGTTGAACACCCCGCAGGGCTATCGCGTTTGGATTTATCCGGGTTCGACGTCCTTTGCGAGGCTTGATGCGAAAACCTGCCCGTTGCGCCGGCGCCTCATCGCCCTGGCTCCCGGTGAAGGCCTATCAGCTGATCCTTGCCATGGCCAAGGCGTGGCGATCGACGGGACTTCAGGCGCCGGCCGCCATGCCCGGATCTGCACAAGCGCTCGGGACCCGACCGTTCAGGGCGTCGCCGCCCTCACGGCGCAGGTCACCCAAACGTGCCGCGGGCACGAACGGCCGGATCGGTGCCACGACCGTGCTCTCAGGACAAGCGATGTGAGACCGGGGGACGGCGCCGATAGGAACCGTACAATAGGGAAAGGAAACGATCCTGGAAAAAGCGCGGCGAATCGCCAGAATCCCGCGCCTTTCCACAGCCATCGACACCGAGAATCGCGTGGATGATCTCTTCATAATGGCGCCAGTCAAGAACATCCACTTGGAGCGGACGCATGTTCTCGAACCAGTTCCGGACGGTTTTTTCGGCTTGAAGGGGGGAAGCTGTTCCCTGCTCGCTTGAGCAGCGGTAGCCTCCGGGGGTATTCGTGCGTAAGCCTATCTCATTCCTCGGTTCTGGTCAGCCCGTGCTTGACCAACCTTATGTGGTTGACGTTGCCACGCCTCTCCCAACTCGCTTCGTCGGTCAGTTGTTTGACGAGATAGACACCGAGTCCCCCGATCTTCCGATCCTTAACGCCCGCGTCAACGTCGGGCTCAGGGGCTTCGACAAACGGATTGTACGAAGACCCATGATCTTCCATTTCGATAATGAGGTCGTCGTCCGCTTCAGTCACGACGATGCGGATTCCGTCGGATTCTGCATCCTGGTCGTCAGGCAGGTCCCGATAACCATAGCTGATCACGTTCGTGATCAACTCGTCCAGGCAGACATTCAGGGTCATTGCCCAGCCAACTGGCCAGTTGCGCTCTTCGGCACGCGCATCGATGATGTCCGCAAGTCTTGCGAGTTCTTCAAGCTTGGTTTTGATCGTGAACGACAGAACGGAACCCGATTCCGTCAGGACAGAGGCAGGTTCCAGTCGGTCGGACAATTCATCCGGCAGATTCACAATTCTGCCACCAGCCTCTTCCGCACCTCTTTTCTTGTAGTGCAGTACGACACAAGTGATATCGTCAAATTGCGGCGCATCACCGACGAAGTTCTCTACGCTTCGAACGATCTCCGCGATGTTTTCATCCGGCCCTTGCGTAGGATGGGCTGTTGCTTCCGCGGCAGCGGCTATGAGTCGTTCGTCTCCGTAGGCTTCCGATTCCTTGTTGAACGCCTCGGAGAGACCGTCAGTTACAAATACCAAGTGATCATCCGGATGCAGGTCGATATGGGATTCGTCATAATCAAGCGAGTCGATCATTCCGAGAATGACGCCACCGGTCAGTTCAAGAGGGACAGCCCTCCCGCCCCGGACCAGGATGGGCGGATTGTGACCGCCGTTCGCAAAAATGAACCGCCCTGTCGACTCGTATAGCACGCCGAAAAAGACGGTGACGAACATCTGCTCTGCATTATTGCGCTCCAGGAAATCATTCACGCGTCTCAATACTTCGCCGGGCGAGTCCTGATTCCTTCGAATGGTCGCCCGCAAGACGGTGCGCGCCATTACCATGAACAGGGCCGCAGGCACGCCCTTGCCCGAGACGTCCGCGATCACGATGCCGACCTTGTTTTCGTCTATCCGGAAATAATCGAAGAAATCCCCCCCAACCTCCTTCGCTGGCTTCATCGTTCCGCTGATGTTGAAAACCGAACTCGCCGGCAACGGATCCGGCATCAGCGACAACTGGACCTTGGCCGCAATATCCAGCTCTTTCTGGATTGCAATCAGCTGATTCTTGGTGGCAAGGGCGTCGCGAAGCCGTTGATTCTGATCCTGAACGCGATCAGACATTTTCTGGAATGCGATGGCCATCATGGCCAGTCCGTCAAGCTCTGCCTCCCTGATCAGACTCTCGTTCCCCTCCTCTTCCGGTTCCCGTTCACCCTCCTCTTCGAACCTGTCCAGGCTCTGCGCCGCCTGAGAAAAGGAATTCCCGATCGTCTCTGCCCGGACTTGCACCATTGCTTCGAGTTTGTGGAGTTCCTCGAGTACCGCGTTGCGTTCCTGGTCATCCAGGGTATCGGCAAGGCCCGTCATTTCTCTTCTGATGAAGCGCTCCTGGCGGGCCCGCTGGCGTTCGCGGGATTGACGGAGACGATCCATCGCAACCATCTTGGACCTGAAAATGTTCAGGGCATTCGCAATCCGGCCGACTTCGTCGCGGTCGCTTCCGGTCTCCAGACGGATACCGAGGTTCCCGCGCGAAAGGGCATTCAGCATGTCGATGCCGGCAGCGAGAGGTGCAAACACCCACGACATGTAAAAGTTCAGGAGAATCAGAACCACGACAAGCGCGACCGCCGTGCCCCAAATCATCAAGTCTCGCAACCGGCGCTGTTGTACCGCAACGTCACTGACGTCCCTTATGCTGATGAGGTTGGCACGCAGGCTGCCAAGTTCAGACTCTTCCGGGACCACGATCGCCGAAAAAACCCTGTCGTCGACAGTGAGCGTCTGCAGGCTGTTCAGCTGCAAGAGGTCGACGTGAGACTGAACGGAACGCCACAGGTCAATGGCCTCACCCGCGAGCAGGCGTCCGCGCCTGTTGACGAGCAGGACAGTGGACCGGGTCACGGTTTCCATTTCCGAAATCACTTCGTGTATGTCGGTCGCAAGGATACCGAGACCCGCGACTCCCGTTCCGTCATAAATCGGGATGCCGACGGCAACGACGATATTGCGATGCTGGTCATTGCTGATGCCGCTGATGACCTCGCCGTTAGCGAGCGATCTGGCGACATTCTCTTCCGTTACCGACGCGGTGGGAAAGAGCTCGGGTGACGACGAATAGATCAGCCTTCCATCGCTCGAGACAAGATCGAGCCTGTCTGCAATTCCCGCACGCGATACCTGTTCGTGCACGCCGCCCGCGTACTGCCGTACGGCTTCGCCATCAGACTGACGAACGGATGAAATCAGGGCGGCATTCTCGGATATAACATCGGCATTAATTTCCATACGTTGAACGATCTTGTCGATGACCCGGTCCCAGACCGTTGAACGGTCACTGACAATCTCGCCGGCAAATCGTTCCGTGATGATTTCTTCCCGCTGAATGGCCGCAACCACGAACCCCGCACAGATCGCAACGAAAGCCAGGGTGACGATCAGGCTGATTCGGGTGCGAAGAAGCATCGATCGATCAGTCCGTCTTCGGAGAGTCCCTGAAATCGGCAACCGCCATCAATGCAAGAGGCGGATAAAGGCCCACTTCGTGAACAACGTCCATGTTGATCCACAGCTTGTTTCGAGCGAGTTGGCCGACCGGCAGCGTTTGAGGATCGAGTCCGTCGACAAGGATCCGTTCTGCCTGCAAGCCAGCGAGTCTTCCCACGGTAAAGTAATCCGTCACCAGGCCGAACATTGCCCGTGAATTCAGCAACGGTGCCTGCGTTGAGGAAAACGTCGGAAGGCCCGCCTCAATCGCACTCGAAGTATAGACATCACTGTGTCGGGTCACGAACGAATCCGGGCCCATGTACAGCAGGTCAGCGCCGTCATCCCGTGCCCGCTGCACCAATTCGGGCAGCGCTCCCGGGTCTGGCCTTCCTTCATTGTTGTCCGGGACACGATATTCCAGCAACTTCATGCCCACCTGAGGAACCGCTTCCCTCAGATGCTCGACGTTGATCCGGGAGTTCTCGGCAGACTCGTCGTAAATGACCGCCAGTGCCTTGAAATCGTGATACGCTTTGATTGCGCCCAGTTGCACGTCGACGGGTGCCAGATACGACACCCCGGTCACCATTCGGCCGGGACGCTCGAATTTCTCGACGATGTTCGCCTCGATCGGATATGCGACAAGCACAAAGACACCGGGGATGTCCCTGATGTAGTCACCGGGGTTTTCCTGTTCGACTCGTCCCACGATGCTCGTTGTCGTGCCGGTTCCCCACGTGTAAACGAGATCGGGCTGTTTTTGCCTGATCTCTTCAATGAACGGTGGCGCGTTGTTTCGGTCGAGATCGAGATTCTTGACTTCAAACTCGAACGGGATTCCACGTTGCCTCAGTTGGGCGCGAAAGCCATCCTCGACTTCGGTTTCCCCTCGCCACACAACTCCGATAATCCTGTAAGGTTCATCCGGGGTTGCTTGCCGCCCCTGTGCCCCGGCATCCTGCAAACCAAAGGAAAGCAGAACCAGCATGGTGGCGCCGGTTGCTGTGACACGACGAATCGCACGCATGGCCATTCCGGCAGCAGGCGATACAAGTACCGTTATTTTACGTATGCGTTCCTGTTTCACTTGACGCCACCTCGAGCGTGCATCGCCCCACTGCCCGCGTGCGAGCCGGAAAGATACGTCGTGATCAGGAACAGGGGAACGAATGCCAGCGTGATCATCCCGATACCGGCAATTGCCACGTCCAAATCAAACATGATCGCCAGGGGCGCAGCAACCAGGGGGCCGAGGACCATGCCCAATCTCTCGATCACGCGGTAGGCGCTGATTGCGGACGTTGCTCCGATCGCCCCCTGGAACCGGATGGCGGATTCCTGGACCATGGCCAACTGTGACGTCAACGACAATGCATGGCCGATACCAAGGCACAGTATCGCAAATGCAGCCGCCACGTTCGCGTTCGGGATTCCCACTGCCGGGTGGACAACGACGCATCCAAAACCTGTCAGGAACACGCCGGATGCAACCAGAATCCTGTAATTCCCGGTCTTGTCAGCGATCCAAGAAACAAAGCGCAGGCTGCCAAATGTCGAGAGTCCGTAAAGCATCATCAACCAGCCGATTACGGACTGGCTGTTTCCGATTTCGTTCAGGTGGAGTGGCAACAGGTAAAAGAAAAACCCGGTGGCAATGAACTTGCCGGGAACCGCGGCAAAGAACGCAACCGCAAGAAACCGCTTGTCAAGGAGGAGCATGCGCCATCCGGCAAACTCTGCGGGGCGCATGAAGCCGGATTTCTTCGAATGCCTGCGGACATCATCAAGGGTAAAATACACGATGAGTCCCGAAACGAGCGCCAGGCCGGCTGAAAACAGAAAGGTCGTTTCGTAACCCAGCCGGCCCGCGATAATCCCTCCGAACGGAGGGCCGCAAATCATGCCGACGAAGACGGCACCGACAAATATGGACATTTCGGTTGCCTTGTTCTGGCCTTTGGCATTCTCGGCTACCCATGCCTGCGCCGCGATGAAGATCAGCCCATAACCAATTCCCGACAGGCCGCGCCAGAATATGAAATCCAGATAGCCCACGGTGAGGAATGAGCCGAAATAACCAACCACGGCAGGGACAGCACCCATGAGGAAAACGCGTCGGGCACCAAATCGGTCAGAAAGCATTCCTCCGATTGGCGTAAAGACGGCTGCGACGAGCATGAACACCGTAATGGGAAATCCAACCAGGAATTCCGTGGAAATCGACGAGTCCTGAGGCGCAAGCCGGCTGACGAACAATGGAAGAAACGGCCTGGACAGTTCCTCGGAAAACATGAGCAGGAACATGGGGACTCGAATTTGGGTACTGCTCTTGTGCCGGATTTCCTGACCGCCGAGAAACCTGTACGTCCCGTCGACCTTGACCTTGATCCCCTGGACTTTCTCGGCAACGCTGCGGTCCAACTGCGCATTGCGGATTTCGCGAAGCTCAAACCTGAAGTCTTCATATCGCTGCTGCATCGCATGCAGGAGATCGTTCAGACTCGCCATGACCCGGCCAACCTCGTCACGCGCGCGTATGACAAGGTGGTCGGCGAAAACCCCTTTTCGTCCACGGGCCAAGGCGATCGATATGCTGCTCAGTGGCGAAGTGATCTTCGTGCTCATGAAAAACTTCATGAATTCGAGTGTCACAAGCCAGGACACGATGATAACGGTCACGACATCAAAATAGATGTCCGAAAGTCGGCTGCTCACATATTCGGTACTGATCCCGACAAGAAGAGTCGTAACGACATCTCCATCAACCTCTATCGGAAACGCAGAGGTAATCCGGTCTCCCATCTGACCGCCCGGAGACAGATCGCTCAGGGACGAGCGCAGGTCTCGGCCAGAATCGGTGACCTCGTCGTTGTGCGTCAGGACCAATGTGTCTCCGTCACGGTCCAATAGCGCCATGAACTCGATTTCCGCGTTTTTGCTCATGACGCTGTTGAAATACGCATCAACGCCAACCAGACGATCAGGAGGAATTTCGAGTCCGCTGACCCCGAACGTGATCAGGTCGCTGACAGCCCGCCCGACGACTTCGCCCTTGCGTTCAAGTTGAGGTTTCAGGACCTGCTCGAATCCCTTCAGCGAAAACCATGCAAACGCGATCTGGCTGACGAGCAGGAGAATGGCCGAAAGCGCAACAATTCGGTAGAGGACGGCTCCGGGGCGCCCGATAATTCCATCGGATGCGGCTTGTCCGCCAGAATCGGATTCGGTGCCAGGTTCCTGCTCGATCCTGTCGACTGAAATCGTCACGACCTGCCCGCCTGTTCCTCGTCAATTTGACGAATTTCATCCCTCGCGCTTACGAGTGTATCTCGTGCTCGGGTGACCTCGTCGGCGAAGGAATTGAACTCGGACGACCCGACCTGCATCGTTTCCTGTCCTGCGGCATCCTCATCCTTGCCTACCCGTTCCGTCATCGCGGCAATGGCAACCCGGAGATCCCCGAGGTCCTGAAGCGGCTTGCGGAGAATCACGAGGCATCCGAAGACGGCAAGAGCCATGATGATCATGACATTGGTGGCGCCGACTGCCATCAGATTCGATGCCCGGCTTGAGACGCTGTCATCCAGGAACTGACGCGAATACCGAAGCGCGACCGATCCGACGTTTTGGTTGAAGCTGTTGCGAAGCGCGACACCGACAACGCCGGCGTCCCGCTGGAGCAACGTCCAAACACCGTCGTCGCCGGTTTCCTGCCACGCCTGGATCCATTCTTCGGTTACGAGATCACCTTCGAAGCTCGTATCAGTGCTGTGAATTACCGTTCCGGTTTCGTCGAAAACTTCAATCGTGAATATCTGGGGGTCACCCCTCACGTAGGCGCCCATCGCTTCCGGAATGTTCTCGATGTTCGACAACTCGAGACCTAGGTCGAGTTGGGTTTCGATGCCTTGGCGAATATCGTTGACGACAAACTCGAAACGGGTCGAGAGAAATTCTCCGAGGGTGCGTTCAAACGTGTGAAGACTGAGGATTCCGGTAACGCCAAGACCGACAAACAGGATCGCGGCCAGCGTTGACGCGATCTTGAAGACAAATCCGACGTTCATCGTGGGTCACCTTTGGTCCCTAACCCGGAAAAGCTCCATCTCTGTCTGAGAAATCATTCTGCTTGAAATTTCCTGTGAGCTTTTGCGGATATTCGGTTTTCCCTTACCGAAAGGGACTGATGCCAACGGAAGGAACCGAGGGCTCATGCCCAGCACCATTCATCCCCAAACAGTCCTCGAATCCGAACGGGGCGCGTGGATCGGGGAGGCCAACGAGAAACTGAAAGGCGCCTGTCGTCAGTAACGCAAGACCAGCCAACTCCTGAAACCCGGGTTTCCGGCGTTAAATCCTGTGTCCCTGGCATTTGCTGACGACAACCGGGTCAGCTCAGGGATTCCAACGCCTTGTTCCTGGAACTGAAGGTCGAAATTATGCGATCAAATCCGCTCACCCTGAATATCTCGTCCACGGACGGGGACAGTGAACAGATCAGCAACTCTGAATCGGCCTGGTTCAGATTCTTGGCGATCAGCAGGATCGCCCTCAGACCGGCACTGCTGATGTACGCAAGACCTTCGAGGTCCAGTACGACCTTGCTCGAATGCTCGGAAATCTTCGCCATCAAGTCATCCTCAAACTGCTTGGCGTTCGTACCATCAATGCGCCCTGTCACACTCGCAACGAGCGCACCGTTTTCAATCCCGGTTGAGATTTCCATCGTTTCCCCTAATCAATCGTTGACATTCGTGCAGATGCAAGGACTCCGATTCAGTAAAATATCGAAAGCACCCTGCAATGGCAACCAGTCCATTGTCTCCTGTTTTCAACGTCGTAAAACGCTTCTAGGACTTTGTGCCGAAACACATTCCCTCCATTCGGGATCACATCATACCACGCATCGACAACGTAATCGTGGCTTCTATGTCCCTGACAGCCCCGGTAACCCCGCGCCCGATCAGGTCCATCTTCCGTATCTGCCGAATGCGCGGAAGCGCGTTCTTCAGTTCCCGCGCAGACAGGAGATTGCCGAAAACACCGCAGGCGTAGGCCAGTGAAATGATCGCAATGTCCCTGACATCCGGAATGCCGTCATCAAACAGCACCGACATGATGCGCAACTTGACCTCGCGTTCGTACTTGTTGTCGATAATGGGATAGCGGCGTTCCTGGAGAAGCCAGAAAAACCTCCTGTCGACCTCCTTCAGGATTCCTCGTTCCACCAGTTTTTTCAACGCCAATTCCTTGAGGTCGACAGAATCCGCGCTGATCTTTCTCACCCAGAACTTGATGCCGTTCGTATCCGGATGTTGGACAATTCGCGCCAGCGTAGGATCAAGAAGCGGATTCCCGATCGGCGCCTCGTTCACGATGAACAGCGACTCGAGATCGGTGTCGATCCGGTTTTCCAGCGCCAGTTCAATCAGTACAGAGCCTGCAATGGCATAATCCAGCGCATACTCCGGAACGGGAGCGAACGAACCGTTCTCGTCGTCGAGTATCAGGAGTATGAGTTCTTCGAGCAGGCTGAGCATGGATTCCTCCTAGTTCAATCGACAACAGTCTAGGCATATGCCACGAAAAGTCACGAGAAATTGTGATTGCTTGCCGTCGTCCGAAGGCGGTCCTTGAAGCACCCCGACGCGACCGCGTTTTCGTTGTGGCAATCGCGAGCCCAGGTCAAGTCGACGGCGTTTCATTCCGACTTGTGCTCAAGTCGCCACTGTCCGGATTCGTCCGTCCAATAGTTGGCGGACCAGCCCTCGTCCACGACACGTTTCCAGTTTTCCCTTGCGGCTTCGAGCTGGGGATCGTCCCTGCCGTCAAAAATCACGCAGACCTTCGAGAAACCCCTGATTTCGGGCGGTTCGAGAAGACACTGACCGAGACTTGCAAGGAAATGGGCGCCGTTCAAGTTTTCGGGGCCAGTTGCCAGAAGTACCGGCTGACTGCCTTCGTTTCCGTCGCCCGCCACTCCATGGGGAATGAAAGCTTCATCGTCGCACAACCACAGGAATTCATCGAGTCGCTGAATCTGCTGCGCATCCCACGCACGAACCAGGACTCGCGAACTCTCGCCGAAGGCCCTCTGAACAAGCTGAACAACGACGCGTTCCGTCGGTCTGCGCACGACCCTGTAAAAGATGCAATCAGGCATCATCTCCGGATTCGAACCGGTCCCGAACAAGCCGGTCCAGGGCCAACACGCCCCAGCCCGTTGCCCCGCGGGGGGCAAAGTCGGACCGGGACTTGAGGCTTGTCACTCCGGCGATGTCGAGATGAATCCATGGGGTTCCCTCGCGTATGAAGTTCAGCAGGAACTGGGCCGCCGTCACCGAACCGGCGGGCCGCCCCCCGACGTTCTTGATGTCGGCCTTGCCCGACTTGATCAGTTTCCTGTAATTTCCCCCGACCGGCATCCTCCAGGCTCCTTCCTGTTCCAGGCGCGCTGACTTGAGGAAGTCTTCACAGAATTGGTCGTCGTTGGAAAAAACTCCGGCAGCTTCATGTCCAAGCCCGATGATGATGGCTCCGGTCAGGGTCGCAAGGTCGATGATGGCCTCGGGTGCGTATTTCTCCTGAGTATACCAGAGCGCATCCGCCAAAACGAGGCGGCCTTCAGCATCCGTATTGATCACCTCGATCGTATCGCCCTTCATGGACCGGACGATGTCTCCGGGACGCTGTGCACGACCATCCGGCATGTTCTCGACAAGGCCGACCACGCCGACGACGTTTGCACGCGCATTACGGGACGCCAGCACATGCATCAGGCCGGCAACGACCGCCGCCCCTCCCATGTCCATGGTCATTTCTTCCATGTTCGCGGCCGGCTTGATCGAAATCCCGCCCGTGTCGAACACGACCCCTTTCCCGACGACGGCGAGCGGCTTTTCGTCGCCTCCACCATTCCACTCCATTGCCACAAGGAATGACGGGCTGTCCGAACCCTGGCCGACCCCGAGGAGCGCATTCATGCCGAGTTCCTGCATCTCGGATTCGCCAAGAACGGAAACACCGAGTCCGAGTGGCTTCATTTCCTGCAGCTGATTCGTAAACGCCTGTGTGCCGACGACGTTCGCGGGTTCGTTGACCAAGTCGCGGGTCAGGTAGACTCCCGCGGCCGCGGCACCCTTGTCATCGTACATGGTTGCGGCCTTCTCGGGCGAGGGAGACATCACTCTCAATTCGCCCACGTCCTTTTTCCGGCCCGCAGACTTGTGACGATCGAACCTGTATCTCCGAAGCACCGCGCCAAACGCCATTTCGGCCGCCGTGGCATACTGGTTCGACACGATGAGCAGCGATCTTTCAGCCGCAGAACCGGCAGCAGCAGCCCCTGCCCTGCGTGCATCCGTCGGCAATGACCTGCGGTCCAGCTTGCAAATGATGAGTGCATGAGCCTTGATCCGCGGGGGAGGAACGATGAGGTGGCCCGTTCCCGGCTTGAGGTCGGTAAAAAGGTCGGTTTCAACAAACCTGGAAATGACCCCGTGTGACATTCTGTCGAGTCGTCGCACGACGCGGCCCAACGCTCCGTCCGAGCCGACCGTTACGGCGATCGCTCCTTCAAATGCCGAAAGCTGCTCGGCGGAAATCGCCTCGAATCTGGGGTGAGTTGGTTTCGCCATGGTCTCCTCGCATCCACTTGGACTCATCCGGCTACCGGTACATCATTCGGCAGCCAATTCAACACAGGTTCAATTCAGTTCCGTGCAAAGCCCCTCGGCGGGTCACACGAGACTGTTTCGTGGCGAAACCCGGTTTAAAGGATTCTGTCAACGGTTGCGCAATTTTTTTTTCGTGTCAGTGGCCCGGAGAACAGACTCGGCAACGGGTAAATCCGACCGACGTCGCCCGAAACCGCGCGACACGATTTTCCCTGTCGACCGGCGTCCGCATCGTGTACGAAATGCGATCAGGCCATGAGTTCGAGTCCTTCAGAACATGATCGCTTGCCCGAATTGGATCCGGAGCGTCAGAATGGGAAAAAGGGTCGTCAAGGCAATTCTGCCAGTCGCCGGGCTTGGCACCCGTTTGTTGCCTGCGACAAAATCAATCCCGAAAGAAATCGTCACCCTGGTCGATCGACCGTTGATTCAATACGCGATTGACGAAGGGCGCGCCGCCGGAATCGAGCAGTTCATTCTCGTGACATCGCGCGGCAAGAACTCGCTTGAGGATTATTTCGACCGGTCGCCGCACCTGGAAAATACGCTTCTCGAACAGGGCAAGACGGATCGCCTCGACGACCTGAGCGTCGCCACTTCGGCAAGTGGAGAAATCGTCTACGTCAGGCAGTACGAACTGCTCGGCCTGGGACACGCAGTCTGGTGCGCGCGCAAACTGATTGCGAACGAACCTTTTGCCGTCATGCTCACTGACGATATCATCGTCGGCAGAAATCCTTGCCTGGGTGCCCTCATGGACGTTCATGACTCGACCGGCGGCAACGTGGTGGCGTTGATGGAGACCACGCCGGAATCGGTGCCGTCATACGGAATCGTGGAACCTGCCGCCATTGATGGCCGCCTCGTGACGATCACTGGAATGGTAGAAAAACCCGAACCCGGGAGTGCGCCTTCCAATCTCGCAGTGGTCGGGCGCTACATATTGACGCCTCGGGTACTTGACCATCTTGACCGTATGCAACTGGACCCCGACCAGGATTCAGAAATCCAGTTGACTGACGCGATTGCAGCCGAAACCGCTACCGAAAATGGCGTGTTCGGCTATCTTTTCGAAGGCGAACGACATGACTGTGGTTCCAAGGCCGGATACCTGAACGCAACCGTTGCAATTGCTCTGGGCCGGAGCGACCTGCGGGATGCGTTCCTGCAGACCCTGACCGATACTGTAGAGCGTGCCCGCTCCGACGGGCCGCCAACGCGGACTCCAAATGCATTGACTGGAGGGACAGAACCGCGAAACGCGCGTTTGTCCGATCCGATCGGGGGAAGCGTCAACTCGGCGCAACATGGGTAGTCCTCCGCGCCCCGAAATGACGGGTGTTCGCTCGTCGGGCCGGCGCCGGACCTCCCTCTCACGTGGCGCCGCTGTCTTGAGCCGTCACATCGCCTGGAGACAGACAGACCAGTATTTTCTCATCCAGGTCGGCGGATACTTTTTCTTTTTTCTTGCGGTATTGACCAGCATTATCTGGCTGGTGAATATCTTCAAATATCTCGAGTTCGTCCTCGAAAACAGCAAGGCCGGACGCGACTTCTTGTGGCTGGCCATACTCCAATTGCCGAAAACCCTTGAAATCGGAATTCCGGTGTCTGGTTTCGCGGCCGCCGTCGCGCTGACCAATCGCTTGTTCAGTGACTCGGAGCTCGTGGCAATGATGGGCGCGGGCATCAGTGGCCTTTCGCTCATGCGACCGTTTTTCCTGGTCGGAGCGGTGTGCTTTCTGGCGGTCAGTCTCATCGGTCACCAGATCTATCCCGTCGCGCACGAAGAGTTCGAACGCCTCGAAGACAGAATCCAGAGTGAATATCTTGTCCAGATCATCAAGGAGGGCGAGTTCGTCTTCCCTGACAGCGACTCCGTATTGTTCTTCGGCGGCGTTGGACCCGACGGTCGGTTGGACGACATTCTGGTCAGCGAATACCTGGATAGCGGTTGGACCCTGATCCATACGGCACCGCACGGTCAGTTTTTGACCGAAGGCGATAAATCCGGCCTACTGCTGGAGAACGGCATCATCCAGAAATTCGACGCAGACGGCAGGACACTTGGAACGGCCCACTTCGACCAGTTGAACTACAGTCTTCAGCGATACGCTCACGAAGAGGCCGAGCGATTCCGATTGTTGCGGGACATGCCGACACCGGAGATCATCAGCAGGCTTTATGCCCCGAACGAGCCGGACTGGGCAGCGCATGCCGTCGTCGAAATCAATGAACGCCTGGTCAAGGCATTGCTCGCGCTCCTGGCGCCATTGATCGGCATATCTGCGCTGCTTGTCAGCAGCTTCACCCGATCAGGGTTTCTCTTTCGAATTCTCGTCGCGATCGCGTTCATGGTCCTGATCAACCTGTTACGCGGAGTCATCGAATCGAATATGCAGGCGCGCCCGGAGTTTTGGCCGGCCCTCTATCTTCCGGTCCTGGCAGGCGCCGTGACGGTATGCGCTCTGTGTGCAGTCGGGGCCAGCCGCTGGCACACCAACTGGGGGCGACTGGAGGAACGGCTATCGACGGGTCGAATCCGATGACCCTGCATCTGTACTTCGCGCGCCAATACATGACCGTGCTGCTTCGCGTCGTGTTGTTTGCCGCAACGCTCGTGTTCGTCTTTGTCGCGCTCGAAAGCCTGCGCAGGTCCGGAACAGAAACCTCGATCATACTGTTTGCACTGAAGTCGGCGGCCCAAAAGACACCGGACCTTGTCTCGGAATCCATGCTCATCATCGTCACGGTTTCCGCGATCTGGTACTGTGGACGAATGACGAACTCCAATCAGTTTGTTGCGTCCAGGGCGGGGGGGATGTCGGCTCTCGGGTGCCTCGCAGCGCCAATCGCCTGCGTCGTGCTTGTCGGCCTTTTGGGAACACTGTTCCTGAACCCCGTCATCGCATCGATATCTGGCAAACAGACAATGTCGGGGACAAACAGCATTGAAGACGTCGGAGATGCCGTTCCTTCCAAGAGTCTTTCCGGCATCTGGTTGAGACAGCCCCAGATGGACGGCCACGAAGTCGTGAACGTTCGGGATGCCTCCGAAACAGGTGCCGAACTCGGCGACGTCATGATTTTTTCATTTGATTCGGAAGGCCGGGCGATCCGGACGACGCATGCCGAAACCGCCAGCCTGAACCAGAACGATGGCGGGCAAATGAATCTGACGGCAACGAAATCGTGGATCATCGATCCGACCGTTCCGTATGCCGAACTGTCGGCCGAGACGGCACAGGCGCTGACGTTCCCCACAACGATTACCGGTGATCGGGTCCGGTTCGGAAACCCGGTCCCCGAGGTGATGCAGGTCTGGAACATCCCCCGATTGGTCCGTTCGGTTGACCGGGCGGGATTCTCGTCGTTGGCGTACAGGCTTCACCTTCACCTCGAGTTGGCCCGGCCGATGCTGCTTGCCGCGACCTTCGTCATCGGCTCCGCATTCGTACTCGGCGTCGTGCGTCGCCGGCACTTTGGCAGAAGAGCGTTCTTTGCACTGCTTTCGGGTGTCGCCATGAGTTTCTTTCTTGAACTGACCAGGTTTCTCGGCATGGCTGGCGAACTCCAGGTTTCGGTCGCCGCCTGGTTCCTGCCGCTTTCCGCAACCATGCTCGGCCTCTCCTTTGTTCTTTTCCTGGAAGACGGTTAGGCTCTGCATGATGGCTCCGGACTTTCAGTCAAGGAAACACGAACTGCGAGAGGCACGGGATCCCGCGGCGCGGTGCGGGCCTCGATCGACCCTTCCTGCCTGGTTCAGGTTTTCGATCACGGCCCTGCTGGTCCTTGGAACCGTTCTTCTCGTCGTTCGGCCCGCCATTACCCAGCAGCCCCCCGAATCTCCTCCGGTCTCCATCGTCGCAGGCAGGATCGAGGTTCTCGCGGACTCCCAGGTCCTGATCGCATCAGGAGGTGTGACGATTCATCACCGTGATCAGATCGTCAGAACGGAAAGACTGACCTACAACCAGCTCACGAAACGACTGTCGATCGACGAACCGCTGGTCCTGGTCACGGAAGACGGTGTTGCAATTGCTGAGCTGGCGAGGCTTTCGGACGACCTGGAAGACGGGGTCATTCGCAGCGTCCAGATTCTCACCAGGCGGCAGTTGCAGCTGGCGGCAAACAGCATGCACCTGAGCCAGGGCCGATACAGAATCCTGACGAATGCGGTCGCAAGCTCCTGCAGGATCTGCCGAACCGGCGATACCCCGGACTGGCAGGTCCGGGCAGACGAGGTTCTCTATGACGAGCTGGAACAAAGGATCTATTTCGAAAATGCCGTTCTGGAAGTTGCAGGGATCCCGGTGCTGCATGTGCCGTCCCTGAGCATCCCCGGACCGGATATCGATCGTGCGTCGGGATTCCTGGTTCCGACGATCATCACTTCGACTGTCCTCGGGACAGGCTTCAAGCTTCCCTACTACATCGCCAGATCGGATCATGACGATGTTACCCTCACGCCTTTCGTCACGACCGAAGGCGGCGCGGTTCTCGAGACGGAGTACCGACGGAATTTCAGATCCGGGCAAATCCTGATCGACGGCGCGGTTCTTCTTGCGGGCGGAATCGGCGACGACCGCCTGGCCAGCTACATTGCCGGAAGCGGGCAGTTTGCATTGCCCAGGGATTTCCATTTGGAATTCGACGCATCGCTTGCCTCGAACAAGAGTTTCACTGCCCTATACGGTTATGAAAAGCGGGATCGCCTCGTGTCGGAAATCGACATCGAACGAACCCGCGCCGATTCCCATCTCGGATTCGGAGCGTCATTGGTCCAGAGCCTGCGAATGAATGAAATCGACCAGCAGGTCCCGCTCGTATTGCCTGAATTCCACTACCGTCAGATCACGAGACCGTCCCGGGACCTTGGCACCATCGGATTCCGTGCTCACGCGGTCAATCTTTCGAGGAAACACGGGAACCGCCTGTTCAGATTCGGCGCTCACGTGGATTGGAAAAACAGGTGGCAGGTCTGGCACGGCGTCCAGCTTGGCGTCTCCGGCGAAATTGTGGGGCTCGGCTACAATTTCAACGATTACAAATTCACCGATGATTCTGAAGTCCGCAGCGGTTCGACCGGGTCGGTGGACCCGGCCGTCGCCGTCGATATGCGCTGGCCTCTTGGCAAGACGACCCGCCCGGGGGTCCAGCATCGCCTCGAACCGATCATTCAACTCATCTGGCGGCCGAACCGGACCCACGACACTCCGAAAGAAGACGGCGATCTGGTCGAGTTTGAAGCCGCCAACCTCTTCTCGTTCAACAGGTTTCCCGGGTACGATCAAATGGAACGGGGAATCACTGCCAATGTCGGCGCCAGCTACGGTATCTTGACCGAGTCGGGGTTCAGCGCCGATGCAATGATCGGGCAGGTCTTGCGCTATCGCGACCTCGGGCAGTTTTCCGATGAACCCGACCTCTCGGGGCGGTCTTCCGACTATGTGGTTTCCCTCAACATGTCCCTTCGGGACCAGCTTGAGCTGACGACTCTCGGAGTCTTCGACAGCGACTTCAGATTCTCGAAATTCGAACAGGAGGCGACCTATCGGCACGGGAGGTTCGAAACCAGCTTGAGCTTTGTCAGCCTGGCAGGAAGCGAACCGTCGCGGGAACTCATCCTCAGCGCACGGTACAACCTGTCCGACGTTGCCCAACTGCGGGGGTCCCTGCGCCGAAACCTGGAAAGCCACAAGACGACAGAAGCCGAAATCGGCTTCAGTATTCGAAACGAGTGTACAGCGATCGACTTTTTCTTCTCGCTTGACGCCGCCGGGACTGGTATCGTCGTGCCTGACCGTCAAATTGGCCTGACCATTGAGTTGTTGGGATTGAGCGGAGCCATTTCCGATCCCGGATACTCGCGAAATCGTTGCGGAGCCCGTGTTCGGGCCCTGCCTTGATGATGAAGCACGTTGAATTTTACCGGAGCGCGAATTCATGACTGCGAACCCGCTACGACTCGCCGTGGTTGCACTGGGGTTATTGGTCCTGAACGGGCCAGCAGGCTTTATCTCCCTTGCACCAATTTCCTCGCCCGCGAATGCTGCGAGCAATCCTTTCGAGATTGTCGTCGTCGTCAATGACCATGCAATCACCCAGTATGAAATCTCCCAGCGCGCATTGCTGCTGAAGGCTTTCGGGATCGAGGAAGATGTCGAGAAACGAGCGCTCAAGGACCTGATCGACGACCGGGTCCGGCTGTCCGCCGCGGCACGGGTCGGACTGCCCGTCGATGAAGCAGCCGTCGACGCCGGCGTGTCCAATCTTGCGGCGCGGGAAGACCTGACCACGGAACAGCTCAATGCCTATGTCGGCAGATTTGGTGTCGATCCTGAAACCGTCAGGGACTTCGTTCGCGCGGCGATGAGTTGGGAACGCGTTGTCCACGCCAAGTACGGGGATACGGCCAGGATCTCGGAACATGAGGTCGACGCGGCGCTGTCCCTGACTTCCGAGGAAAGCGAACAGATGGTCCTATTGTCGGAAATCATCCTTGTTGCCGACGAACAGGGCATGCAACGAACCGAGGCGATCGCCTGGCAGCTTTTCGAGATCATCGACGACGCAGACGAATTCGCCGCGGCCGCAATTCAGTTTTCGAAATCGCCGTCGCGCCAGGACGGCGGCCGCCTCGACTGGTTGAGCGTCCGGAACATTCCGCCCCAGGTCCTGACGCGGGTCCTTGCCATGAAAAACGGGCAGGTCTCGGGTCCAATCCAAATTGACGATAACGTGATCGGTCTTTTTCTGCTTCGCGGCATAAGGGGTGGGCAGCCCGTCGAACGAAAGCCGACCACTGTCTCCTTCCTGCAAATTCCCGTGCCTTCCAACTGGTCGGCTGATGCGGCCAGCGAATTGATAGAAGGGTCAGAGACCTGTGCCGACCTGCAGGTTGCCGTGCTGGAGTTCGATCCCGAAACAGATGTCGCTCCGAAGACGAAGGATGACGATACTCCGGAACTCCTGGCGCAGGCCATTTCTCGTCTCGATCTCGGAGAGGCGGCAATTTTCGGTGATGAATCCGAAGAGCAATCTGTCATCATGGTTTGCAGGCGGTCCGAACAGGGTTCGGTCGAATCCCGGAACCAGATTCGCAATGCCCTTTATCTGCAGCGACTTTCGGGATTTGGCCAGAGCTATCTGAGCCGCCTTCGAAGCGAAGCCTTTATCGAATACAAATGACGCCCGTCGTCGCCCTGACTTCCGGCGACCCGGCCGGCATCGGCCTGGAAACCGCGTTCAAGGCCTGGTCCCATTTTTCGGATCAAGATCCGTTTGTCCTGATTTGCGATCCGGATCACGCCGCAGAAACGGGGCAGTCGCTCAATCTGGCCATGGTCCGGGTCGGATCACCGGAAGCCGCCGGAGAGGCTTTCTCCGAAGGCGTGCCAGTGCTCCCGGTCGCGTTTCGCAACCCGGCGACCCCCGGCTCGCCCGACGCAGGAAATGCCCGAAATGTCCTCGACACGATTCGCACTGCCGTCGAATGCCAGCGGGCGGGAAAGGTCACCGCAATTTGCACGAACCCTGTCAGCAAGAGCATCCTCAAAGAGGGCGCCAGGTTTCGGTATCCAGGACAGACCGAGTTTCTCACGGCGCTTTCGGGTGCAGATTCGGGAATCATGATGCTTTGCAACGGGGACTTTCGGGTTGTCCCGGTCACGACCCATATTGCTCTCCGCGACGTCCCCGGACGACTGACTGGCAAAAGGATCGAGCGCGCCATCCGTGTATCCGAACAGGCGCTCAAGTCAGATTTCCGAATCGGGTCCCCAAGGATAGCCGTCGCCGGTTTGAATCCTCACGCTGGCGAGAACGGCATGATGGGTCACGAGGACATTCACCTGATTCAGCCGATCGTCGCCGGACTTGAGGCAGAAGGGATGGCGATTCGAGGTCCGCTGCCGGCAGACTCGATGTTTCACGCGGAAGCCAGGAAATCATATGACGTCGCGATATGCATGTATCACGACCAGGCGCTGATCCCTGTCAAGACGGTCGGAATGATGCATACGGTCAACGTGACCCTTGGACTGCCGTTCGTCAGGACATCACCCGGTCACGGAACCGCCTTCGACATCGCCGGACAGAACCGCGCGGACGAACGCAGCCTGGTCGAAGCCCTGAAACTCGCTCGGCGACTGGCTGCAAACCGGGGCACATGTTCCGAACGACGCGATGCATGACGGATTGCCACCGATTCGGGAGGTCATCTCCAGGCACGGGATTCGGGCAAAAAAGGCCCTGGGGCAGAATTTCCTGAACGATTTCAACCTGACCAGGAAAATTGCCCGGCATGCCGGTGACCTGACCAAATGCGATGTGGTTGAGGTCGGGCCGGGTCCCGGTGGCCTGACCAGGGCCCTGCTTGCCGAAGGCGCGCGGCGTGTCGTGGCCATCGAGGCGGATGTCACGTGCCTTCCGGCACTCGAGGACATCGCCCGGAAGTTCCCGGACCGCCTCAAGGTCATCCCGGGCGACGCAAGAATTGTTGATGCTTCGATGGAAGTTGAGATTCCAGCTCGGATCGTCGCCAATCTGCCGTACAACGTCGGGACTCGGCTTCTGGTTGAATGGATCATGGCCAAGACCTGGCCGCCCTACTGGCAATCGATGACACTCATGTTCCAAAAGGAGGTCGCACATCGAATCGTGGCTTCTCCCGGCCGGCGGCAATTCGGCCGGCTTTCGGTTCTCGCCCAGTGGCGATGTCACCCACGCATCCTGTTCGAAATCCCGCCGGAGGCGTTCACGCCGCCGCCCAGCGTGACATCTGCTGTCGTTCACCTGGAACGACGGCTCACGCCCGATTCCGCCGACGGGCAGATTTTGGCGCAAGTTACCCGTCTGGCATTCGGCCAACGCAGAAAAATGCTCCGCCGCAGCCTGAAACCGCTCGTGCCGGACATCGGCCAGATGCTTGGAGCGATCGGAATTCCACCTGAAACCCGGGCAGAACAGCTTTCCGTCGGCGATTTCTGCTCGATCAGCCGGGCTGTACAACAGCACGATAGGGTTACGACGCCAGACAATTCGTCTGCCCGGTCGAATGACCGTCGCCCGTCAGACCAAGGCATCTCCTGACGAATCGTCAGATTCCGGAGTCGAGACGACGAGTACGGGGTCGGAGTCGCTTTCGACCGCCATCGGCAGAATCTGGTTTCCTCCGGATCCCCGGCGACCGGACCGGTTTCGGGTCCGACGGCCTTCCTGCTTCCCGGACTCGGGCGTTTGCACCAGCGTCTTTCCTCCTGCCCTGCCCGGGTAAAGCTCATCGGCTGCATCGAGCGCGAGTTCGGGCTGTGCTTCGAGATGTTCCGCCTGTTCTCGCGCGGATGCCTGGGCAACGGACTGCGCCTGCCGGCTGTTTTCCAAGGCTTCCCGACGCCCCGCGATCTCGCGTTGAGCGTCGCCGAGCAGCCGGGCATAGTGCTCCGAGTGCTGCAGGTGGTTCTCCGCACCAACCCTGTCGCCAGCCAACTGGGCATCCCTGGCGAGGGCGATATACTTGTCGATAATCTGTTGTGGCGTTCCCCGAACCTTTCCGTCCGGTCCGGAAGAATCAAAAACCCGATTGAGGATGCTACCGACGTGGTTGCGCCTGTTACCGGATTTCCCGCGTGAACGCGGTTTACTGGATGGTCTCATGTATTACGATTACCCTGAATTTCCGCCGTGAGGCCGGGCAGCACATGCCTTGACCAAAATCTTCAACTTTCGTGCTGGCACATGCGTGATGAGAGCGAAGACTCAATCATCAATCAAGGGATACACCGCCAATTTAACGAAATTCAAGAGCAATCTGGTAGTGCATCAACAAAAAAAGGCCAAAATCCTGCAAAATCAACTAAAATTTCGCCGCATGAACTCACTCACTTTCGCCTCTCGAGCCGAACGACGCGGTCAAACCGGTCAAGATCCTTGTAGATACGGCTGTCCAGATCACACACGGATCGGAACATTCTGCACACCGGACGCGCCTGCGAGGCTCCGACCTCCAGAAATGCGCGCCCACCAGATTTCAGGTGCGTACCGATGCCGGCGGCAATCTTCCGGTAACATTCCAGTCCGTCAGGGCCACCTTGGATTGCCCTCGCGGGTTCCCAGCACCGTACTTCCGGTTCGAGAAACGGAACTTCCGTGGTGGCGATGTACGGCGGGTTGCTCACGATGAGATCAAACTGCCCCGTAACCGCGGAAAACCAGTCCGAGAGGACGAGTTCGGCCCGGTTCGACACTACCAGCCTGTTCAGGTTTTCGGACGCGACCCGAAGGGCGCCGGGCGAAATGTCGACTCCAACACCCGTCGCTTCCGGTCTCTCCGAGAGCAGGCTGCCGAGGATGCAGCCTGTTCCGGTCCCGAGGTCGAGAACACGATCGAACGGCGGCCCCCGAAGAGCCATTTCCACCAGCAACTCGGTCTCCGGGCGCGGATCCAGAACATCTTCGGTGACGAGGAACCGTCCCTTCCAGAAGTGCCGGTGACCCACGATCCGGGAAACCGGTTTTCGTTGAAGCCGCTGGCGGACGAGAGCGCGGAATCGGCTCGCCATCTCATTGCTGACGGCCCCGTCGGAGATATCCGGACAGAGACAGGCCGCATTTCCAGCGGCAAGCACATGTGTCAGGAGCACCCGGGCATCGTTTCGGGCGTCCTCACCGATGGCCGGTTCCAACTTCCTCACGGCCTCCCTGAACAGGGACCGTGACGTATCGGCGGTCACGTCCCGGAGCCGGAAAGCCGGTTCGCCCGATCATCCGCAACAAGTGCGTTGACCACATCGCCAAGGTTACCCTGCAGGATCTGGTCCAGCTTGTAGAGCGTCAGCTTGATCCGGTGATCTGTCAACCGGCCTTGCGGAAAGTTGTACGTCCGAATTCGCTCCGAACGGTCACCGGTTCCGACCTGTTCCTTCCGGCTCAACGCGCGCTCGTTCGCCTGCGCCCGTTGTTCGCGTTCGTAAAGCCGGGACTTCAGTATGCGCATCGCCTCCACCCTGTTCCGGTGCTGGGACTTTTCCGAACTCGTCGCCGAGATCCCGGTCGGAATATGGGTGATCCTGACCGCCGAGTCGGTCTTGTTGACGTGCTGCCCACCTGCACCTGAAGCCCTCATCGTGTCGATCCGGATTTCATCAGGGGCGATCCTGATGTCGACGTCATCAACAACCGGCAGCACGGCGACGGTCGCAGCCGATGTGTGAATGCGTTGGTGGCTCTCTGTCGCAGGGATCCTCTGGACCCGGTGGACCCCGGATTCGAACTTCATGCGCCCGAATACACCGTTTCCGCCTATGACGACCGTGGCGTCGCGGACTCCGCCGAGTTCCGTTACGTTCCTCGCGACAACTTCAAACGTCCATTTTTCCCTTTCGGCGAATCTCTCGTACATTCTCAAGAGATCCGCGGCGAAAAGCGCCGCCTCCTCGCCGCCTGTGCCTGCCCGGATTTCAAGAACAACCGATTTTGAATCGTCCTCGCATCCTGGTTGGAGCGCGACCCCCAGTTCCTCTTCCAGGCACTTGAATTCCTGCCGAAGGCGGATCAATTCCTCTTGGGCCAACTGCTTCATTTCGAGATCGCCGAGCAAGTTCTCGGCATCCTGAATCTCGCGCATGATTGTTCGATAATCGTCGATTTTCGCAACGATATCACGGAGTTCTGAGTATTCCCGCGAGTAGCGCGCGTATTCGTCCGGATCGAGTCCCGTTGCCATCCTGGCCTCGAGAAGCGCGAACCGATCAGAGATTCGGTCAAGTTTTTCGATCGAAATCATGGATTTTCCAGAACGTCCGACACGCACGCCGCGAATTGCGCACCATGCTGGCAAATGTTATCCTAATTCTGTTGCCAACACAAAAAACGCCTGCTATTTTGCCACAATGACAAGAATTGTCGCAATCGTCCTCGTCTGGCTGATTTCGGGATCGAGCGCGGTTTCGGAAGATGCCAAGATCAAATATCCGGACTGCTACTGCACCGATCAAACGGGCCAGCGGGTTGAGCTCGGGGTCAGCATCTGCATGGTTGTCGACGGCCGGAATTTTTTGGCACGCTGCGAAATGTCGCTGAACAATCCGACGTGGAGAGAGATCGGTTCCGGGTGCCTGAACGCGGACATTCCCGACCTTCCGCCGCCTCGACAAGACAGTTCGACCTGATCCACCCACTGCACCGCGCGGGCGGGTTCCGAGACTCTGCATGCGACAGGTTCTCTTGTGACCGGAACCGCTGCCGTCACCTCCGTCGACCGAGGGTCCGGGGATCCGGGGGTTCCGAAAGACCGGCTTTACGAACGATGTCCTCCTTGGTGCGTTCTTCGTGAACCCAACCGCCGGAATCGCACACGAACCGTGACGCCAGTCAGCCTTCCCGTCTCTCCGCCAGCAACATCTGCGTTATCGAGACGTTGAATACCTGGAACGAGATCAAATGCCACCGCGTCAATCGATATGCCTTGACCACTGAACACGACCGCGGACGCCACAGACCGCGGATCAGCGAAAAGGGCACGCGCCGCGCGCAACAGAAAACGAATCCCACCTTCGGAACGGGCAAGGTCCTGTTATTCCTCGACGATCGTGTAACTGATCCGTCATTTTCCCATTCGACAGATCCTGGTCAGGCGCAGGTTCGGCGTCGAGCCGGAATCCCGTCTCAACCCGAAATTGGGATTCGATCTTGTCGATGAAAGTGAGCCGGGGAATGTAATCCGGCAACCACCGACGCGGATCGAACATTCATCCGTCGCCGACCCAACCGACGCCATCTAGCGGTTAGATGGGCCTTTATGCGTTCGTAGCCCCAAGCCTTCCGCTTGCCACGCCGGGGCTCGCCGTCTGACTGCTACCGGTACCACCACCTGTCTTGCAGGATTCCTGCTTCCGTGACGATTTCGTATAACATGCGCTACGGGAAAATGGGACAAGCGGAGCGATTGATGGAGATTCTGGTCATCGTCATGGTCTTTGCCGTAGGGTACGTTCTTCTTCGTGTCTTGGTCAGAAAGCGCCCGAACAGGCTCATTGGCAAAGCCTTTGTCACGGACGGCGATGGCATACGCGTTTCCGGGCAGGAAGTCAGGTTTGCTGGCCTCGACGCACCCGAATTTGACCAGGTTGCCAGACATCGGGACGGCTATTGGTACCCACATGGAAGGCGGGTGAAGAGCGCCCTGATCCGGGAGATCGGCGGCAAACGCGTTCATGTCACCGTGGAAAGCTACGACAAGTTCAGGCGGGCGATCGGAATCGTCATGTACAACAACAAGGATGTCGGCGAATGGCTGGTCCGGGAAGGTCACGCGAGGGCCATGTACGGTAACCGGTACAAGCACATCGAACAGGAGGCGCGAAATGCCCGACGTGGCATGTGGCGACACGCTGCCAACGTCGATCCAAGGAAGCGGCGACACCGCAAGCCGAATCAGCGTTGATGACGGGAGTGGGTGCATCCCAGAAACTTCGTGCAAGGCGATTCGGAGAGATTGAAATTGACGGGAGCGCTACCAGACAAGTATCCGCCGCTCGCGAGGATCAATCCAATACACACTGAGGTCCAGTCCATCAGCGTCTTCGTTGCCCCGACTTGCCGCGCCGGGAACCGGCATCCGGCAGACTTCATGCGCTGGAAGCCATATTTGCCGGCGGTCACCAGAACATATGAAACAAGGGAATACCTTCGGGAATCTTGAACCTGGCAGCACGCTTTGCTGCGCCCTGGACCGGGTTCATGGGCGGGCCGTGCCTTGCCGGCGACCGGCTAATCCCGAGAAGTGTATAGAACGCACCTGGCAAAGCACGAAACCGGTTTGCAGTGCCAGGAACGCAAGATGGCAGAGCGCGAAACCGAGGTGGCGAAGCGCGTCGAGGACAACCTGCGCCGGCAAGTCGGGCTCCGGATCGCCGCGATCGTCATTTCCGACATCCTCGTTCGCAGGACAACCTGATCCGGTCCCTTCGGAATCCACGAACCTGCCGCGACGTCAGGCGCCGGCGGCGGCGAATACAGCGCGAAACTCGTGCCGATGGTCAGCGGGTCATCCCGATCCTACCGGGGCGGAGTGTTCAAAATCCGGACGATCGCCGGCTGTCCGGTTACTTTGCGGAATTCCCTGTATGACCGCGGCTCAATGTCCAGGCAGGTCTTGGGTCCGGATCGGGTAAACCGTGGATTGTGCGGCCAGGGCGCCCCGAACGCGGGATGAATTTTCGCGGCAACTGGCCGGCCTACCGAAACCAGCGGCCCGTCCCGACGCTGTCCTGCGAAATCACGACCAAAATGAGGTGGGCCGGCAAAGGCCGGTGAGGATCATGGGCCAGCCCGCAACGCGCGCTCCTCCCGGGCCGCGCGCTCCTGTTCCTCGGCCTTCTCTTCAACCAGCTCAACGATTCTGTCGACCATGTTCTCGTTCGCAAGTTTTTTGTCCTGAAGGCCCGAAAGATACAACATCCCGGATCCTGCGCCCCCACCGGTAAAGCCAATATCGGTCATCTGTGCCTCACCGGGGCCATTGACCACGCAACCGATTATCGAGAGCGTCAAGGGCGTCCGGACGTGGGCCAGGCGTTCCTCCAGAATCCCGACAGTTTCAATGACGTCAAACCCCTGTCTGGCACAGGACGGGCAGGAAATGATCGTAACCCCCCTGTGCCTGAGATTGAGCGATTTCAGGATCTCGTATCCGACTTTCACTTCTTCGACGGGGTCCGCAGACAGGGAAACACGCAATGTATCCCCGATTCCGAACCAGAGAAGGCTGCCCAATCCGATGGACGACCGCACGGTCCCGGACTTGAGCCCTCCCGACTCGGTTATTCCGATATGCAACGGAGCATCTGTCGCTTCCGCAAGTTGCTGGTAGGCGGCCGCGGCAAGAAAAACATCGGACGCCTTGGCCGAAATCTTGTATTCGGTAAATCCCGCCTCTTCCAACAATCGAATATGGGAAAGCCCGCTTTCGACCATCGCTTCCGGACACGGTTCCGCGTACTTTTCGAGAAGATGACGCTCGAGCGAACCTGCATTGACACCGATCCGGATTGAACAACCGTTGGTCCTGGCCGCTCGAACGACCTCGGCCACACGTTCACTCGACCCGATGTTTCCCGGATTGATTCTCAGGCAGGCGGCACCGGCATCTGCCGCCTCGAGAGCACGGCGATAATGGAAATGGATGTCGGCAACGAGCGGAACGGGGCTGTCCCGAACGATTTCCCTGAACGCCTTCGTCGATGCCGGGTCGGGGCAAGAGACACGGACGAAATCGGCTCCCGCCTCGGCACAGGCATTGATCTGGGCCACGGTATTCGAAACGTCGGTCGTCGGCGTATTCGTCATCGTTTGCACCGCAATCGGTGCGCCGCCGCCTATTGGTACGTCCCCGACCATAATTCGTCGGCTCGGTCGCCGTTCAATGCGCCTCCACGGCCTTATGTCATGGAGTTCCATTCTTGCCCTGTCCAAAAATCTGCATCACAGGCCTGATTCGACCTGCATTGGCCTGAAAGCGGACTCTCCACATTCAGCAGAACGCGAGAGTCATCATTGCGAGCGCGGCAAAACCGGACGCACGGTATTTCCGTCCGCAACCGTCTGGCGGTTCCGGTCAACCGCAACATGTGACATTTCGAAATTCTCGATTATGTCGGCAGCATTCAGCGACACGCGCTTGGCAACCCCGGTTCCGCTTCCGACGGGTCCGTAGGTCTTCCCGTCGACAACGAGATAGACCGAGCCGGAATTCCCGGATCGCAGCAACGGGTTTTCGACATCCTGTGGCACCTGGTAAATCTGCTTTGCGTCCAGGATTTCCTCGAAAAGCACATCTCCTGCTTCCACAAAGACCCTCAACCAGGCCGGATTGGCGGCATAGACCTCGACGATTGGAGGCGCTTTCTCAACAACCTGAGGGGCCTCCGCGGGAATGGCGATGGCATGATCGTCCGTTTCGATCAATGTCCCGAAACTATCAGGATCAATTGAAGCAATCGGACCATCTCTCGGCTCCACGACCGGATAGTCGAGTATTTGAGGACGATAACTCCGGCCCAGCCCTGTCGCATCAGGATGTTGCACCGAACCCGGGTCAGTGTTTCCGGCGACCTCCTCTCCGAGTCCCGAAGCGCTGTTCCCGTCTTCCGCCGTGGAAAGCCACAATGACGTGATCAGATCACCATTGGCCAGGCGGGTCTCATCACTCGGAACCATGCGAACCTGCTGGATTTCACGTACGACATTCCACCCGCCATAGGCCAACCCCGCGATGATCATCACAAGGACACCCATGTTGAATACCGCAGAGACCGAAAAATCTTGCCAGAATTGCCGCGGGCGAATGAATCCGAGCGAAAGAGTTGACCTGTTGACCAGCGAATCCCGGCTCGATGGCACCTTGCGACCTTCAGGCTGCAAGTCCCTTTCCGGCAGTTTCAGATCCTTGACCGCGAACGGATCGGCGACTTGATGCGAGAACCCGGTCTCCTGGCAGAACTTCACATACGTCACCTCAGGGTCCAGGCCAAGATAACGCGCATATGACCGTACGAGACCACCAACAAGGACCGGCAATTCGAACTCCGACAAATCGCCGTTCTCTATTGCCAGAACGTAGGATGGCTTTATTCGCAGATCTGCAGCCGCCTGCTCGACTGTCTTGTTAAGCGTGATGCGCTCACCGCGAAGGACATCCCCGAGCGTGACGACATATGAGTCGTAGCCGCGCAAAGGCTCGAAGTCTTCCACGGAGTCCTCTCCCCAACTCCATCCAGCCGACAGCGTTCCAGCCCCCCTGGATCCATATGTCGGCGAGGATATTTCGACTCGCTGCTGCAGCTTAGCAAATTGCTCCGAGAGAATCCACTCATTCGCAGATTTCCGGTCAGGAAATTTAGCGATTGTCCGATCCCGTGAACAGGTCTCGGGAATCCGCCAGGGAATTCCCGAACAAGTCGCATGCGTGAACCCGCCACCGGCTCGAATCGGCCACGATTATCCGGCCAACTCAACCGGGTTTCGCATCCATCATCGAAACACGCCTGATTTCCGCGACCAGGGCCCCGTATTGTTCCGGACAATCTGCCATGCCCGTGATCCAGTCAAAAACCGAAACGTCAATCTCGAAAAGCAAGGCGTCAAGATGCTCGAGCTCAGCGTCCGACAGGTACTCGAGCCGCTCTTCGACGAATCGTCCGATCAACAGGTCAAGTTCCCTCATGCCGCGGCGCTTCGACCGCACACGAATGCTCCGGCATTTCCGGTCTCTTTCAAGATCATCCATTTGACAACACCATGCGGCCCCAATCCAGACCGGATCAATCGACGAAATTGTGCAATGCAACCATGTCAGTACGGTTTCCCGAAGCAAATATCCAATCGTTGACCGTTACAGCCGGCGTCTCTACAAGTCGGAACCCCGTATTGACGCTGTTTTCGACCCGGCTTGCCTACATGAACCTCGTCTCCAAACGTATGACGAGAATTCGGCCTTCGGCCACCGTCGCAATCACTGACCTTTCCAGGGAATTGAAGTCCCGAGGAAGGGACGTGGTATCACTGAGTACCGGTGAACCGGATTTCGACACGCCAGAAAACATCCGCCGGGCGGCTCAATCAGCGATCAGGGCCGGCGAGACCCGATACACGATCGTTGACGGTATTCCCGAACTCAAGGCCGCAGTCGCGGACAAGTTCCGTCGCGACAATCACCTGAAATACGATCCGTCCCAGATCACCATAGCGAATGGCGGCAAGCAAATCATTTTCAATGCGCTGATGGCGTCATTGAACCGGGGCGACGAGGTCGTGATCCCGGCACCATTCTGGGTATCCTACCGCGACATGGTCCTGCTTGCCGACGGTACCCCGGTCGTTGTGGAAGGGCAATTCGACAATGGGTTCAAGATTACTCCCGGGCAGCTTGAATCCGCGATTAACGCCCGAACCAGGTGGGTCATTTTCAATTCGCCGTCGAATCCGAGCGGCGCGGCCTATACCAGGTCCGAATTCCGGTCGTTGACGGATGTTCTGTTACGGCATCCGCATGTCCTGGTCCTGTCCGACGACATCTACGAACACCTGACGTATGGTGACTTCGAGTTCAGTACACCCGCTGAGGTCGAGCCCGAATTGTTCAACCGCACCCTGACCATGAACGGCGTCTCGAAGGCCTATGCAATGACAGGCTGGCGAATAGGTTTTGCGGGAGGACCCAGGTCCCTGATCACAGCCATGCGAACGATTCAGAGCCAAAGCACCTCAAATCCGTGTTCGATCAGCCAATGGGCCGCCGTCGAAGCGTTGACCGGCACGCAGGAGTACATCGCGACCAGCAGGTTGGCATTTCAACGCCGACGCGACATGGTTGTCGACATGCTGAACGCAATCCCCGGGATCGAATGCCCCACTCCGGACGGCGCCTTTTATGTCTATCCATCCATCGTCGGCTGTATCGGCAAGACGTCGGCCGCGGGAAAGGTCATCCGCACCGACGAGGACTTCGTCACCGCACTGCTGGAGGAACAGGAAGTCGCAGTCGTTTTCGGGGCTGCCTTCGGCGTGAGTCCCAATTTTCGTCTCAGCTACTCCGCGTCGGAAGAACTGCTGCGCGAAGGATGCCGACGAATTGAAAGGTTCTGCCATGGACTCCGTTGACCTCTCGGGATTCCACGCTGCGAAAAAATGAACCAACCGGCCATTCCACCAGAAACCCCGCACGGGCCTTCCAGAGCCTGCCGGGTCCAGGCGGTTGACCGGCCCGGCCGGCGTTCTCCCGAAAGGTGAAGCCCGCGGGTCTCAAACCGGCAGAACCGTCGTCGATTTGATTTCCTCCATCGACAGGAGCGCGGTAACGTTGAAGATCGTCACATTCGAGATCAATGCCTGGTAGAAGTCATCATAGGCTTTCGCGTTTCGCACCCTGACTTTCAGGATGTAGTCCACGTCTCCTGCCAGGCGATGGGCTTCAAGGACCTCGGGACGATCCATCAATGATTGAAGAAACCGGTTCTGCCACTCCCGTTCGTGCTGCGACGTTCTGATCAGAACGAAAAAACACGCTTCGAGACCGAGCTTTTCCGGGTCGAGCAGAACAGTGTTTCGCCCGATGATCCCCTCGCGCCTGAACTTCCGGATTCTGTTCCAGACCGGCGACCGAGACGTACCGACCTTCCTCGCTATTTCATCGAGAGATTGATTTGCGTCCTCCTGAAGTTCAGCAAGGATTTTCCTGTCTATCGCGTCAAGTCGGACAGCCATTTTCTCGTCTTCCACAAAATTGTGATAATTTTATGATTTTTTCTTCATTATGCATTTTATTTTCTTTTTTTTTCCGAAAATCAATTGGAATATGGAAAAATTTTTCTACGGCAATATATTCAGCAGCGAACTGTTCTCGTAACAAGACAACGACTTAGTGTCAGGAATGAAGCATTTTCCGATTTACGTGGATCTTTCAGATCGCAAAGTCGTGGTTTCCGGAACCGGACACGCAGCCGTGTCGAAGTTGCGCCTGCTCCTGAAGACCGGCGCCAGGATTGCCGTTTTCGGGCTTCGACCGGAGCACGAAATCAGGGACTGGGCCGAACGAGGAAAGTTGTCTCTTTTCCTGCGGCCGATCAAAAAAAGGGATATCCGCGGGGCCACCCTGCTCTACTGCGCCAACGAGGATGCGGCCGAAGACTCGAGGATTGCAGAAATCGGCCGTCGTCTTCGCATCATCGTCAACATTGTCGACAATCTTGCCGAAAGCGACTTCATCACCCCGGCAATCGTCGACCGGACGCCTGTTACAGTTGCAATCGGCACGGAAGGTGCAGCGCCAGTCCTCGCAAGAATGCTGAAGGCGGATATCGAAGAGCGCCTGCCTCAATCCATCGGAAAGTTGGCCAGGACAGGTCGGGAAATGCGACCTCTTGCGCAAGGTCTTCCTGCAGGCAAGTCACGGCGGGAATTCTGGAACGGCTATTTTGCCAACAAGGGCATGAAAAGCCTGGCCGGGCCGGGAAGGATCCTCGAGGAAGGTTCGACCACGCGAGCTGAACCCGACAGCCCGCCACCGAAAACGGCCCGCGGCCGGGTCTTCATAGTTGGCGCCGGCCCCGGAGACCCCGACCTGATGACCCTCAGGGCCCGGAACCTCCTCCATGACGCCGATGTCGTCGTCCATGATCAATTGGTGTCCGACCCGATCATCGAAATTGCGCGACGTGAATCATTGATCATTCGCGCAGGCAAGAAGGGGTTCTCGGAATCGTGGAAACAGGAGGACATCAACGACCTCCTGATACACCACGCGTCGGCAGGTCGCCAGGTCATTCGGCTGAAGTCAGGTGATCCTGCCATTTTTTCGCGCCTCGATGAGGAAACTTCGGCATTGTCGGATGCGGGAATCGAATGGGAAATCATCCCGGGGATCACGACAGCGACGGCAGCGGCCGCCCGGCTCGGGGTCTCCCTCACGCGGCGGCGAAGAAACTCCGAGGTCCGGTTTCTGACCGGTCACGATGTCATGGGATTCACCGAACATGACTGGGCGGACCTTGCCAAGCCCGGCGCTGTCGCGGCGATCTACATGTCGCGAAGGTCTGCGCGTTTCATTTGCGGCCGGATGCTGATGTACGGCTCACCCGGGTCCAAGCCGGTAACGATCGTGGAGAACGCGACCAGGCCGGACGAGACGATCATTTTCACCGATGTGCTCAACCTGGCATCGGCGGTGGAGAAGGCGGAAAAGACGGGTCCAATGATTCTGTTGGTCGGCTTGCACGGTTCGGAAACCGGCATGCAGGAAGGCCGGATTCCCGTCACCTCGGCGGACCGGCGAGGAGAAGCCAGGCACGTGCCCGCCTCCGCAGCTCACTAGTTCAAAGAAACCGGATGCACAAATGCCGAGAACATTCACACCGAAGGTACTGACTGCAAACGATCTCCTGAGCGGGGATGTCGTTTACCTTGCTGCCAATTCCCGGCTGACCCGTGTGTTTTCAGACGCCTTGCTGATCGAAAACGAGACCGAGGCAGAGGGCCTCATGAACTGGGCGGAAGGACAGGCGGGAACATTTGTCGGCCCCTATCTCGCTGACGCAACGCCGGGAAGAGACGGCCGGCCCCAGCCGGTCCATGTCCGTGAACACCTCCGTTCCATGGGTCCGTCAAACTACCTGCACGGAAAGCAGGCCGGGGAGTAGAACATGTACAGGTACTCGGAGTTCGATCGCAGACTTGTCCGTGACAGGGTTGACCGGTTTCGCGACCAGGTCCGACGCCGGATCGACGGCACTTTGACCGAGGACGAATTCAAACCGTTTCGCCTCATGAATGGCCTGTACCTGCAATTGCACGCCTACATGTTGCGGGTCGCAATTCCATATGGGACCCTGGACAGCCGGCAACTCCGGCAACTCGCATACATCGCCGAGCGATGGGACAAGGGTTACGGACATTTCACCACGCGCCAGAACATTCAGTTCAACTGGCCACGGCTGGAAGACGTGCCGGACATTCTTGATGCGCTCGCTGATGCCGACATGCACGCGATTCAGACTTCGGGTAACTGTATCCGAAACGTGACCGCAGACCACTTCGCCGGAGCGGCGGCCGACGAAATTCGCGATCCTCGCCCCGTCGCTGAACTGGTCAGGCAATGGTCATCGGACCACCCGGAATTCGCCTTCCTTCCGCGCAAGTTCAAGATTGCGGTCACCGGGTCCCGCGTTGACAGGGCCGTGACCCGGGCACACGACATCGGCCTGCGGACATTTCGGAATGAAGCTGGCGAAACCGGCTTTGAGGTGATCGTGGGAGGTGGCCTCGGCCGAACCCCCGTCATTGGCACGGTCATCAGGGAATTCCTCCCGGAAGCGGACCTCCTGCCCTATCTCGAGGCGATCCTGCATGTGTACAACGCGATCGGGCGGCGTGACAACAAATACAAGGCGCGGATCAAGATAACCGTTCGCGAAAACGGGATCGATACGATCCGGGAAATGGTCGAACAACGGTTTCGGGAAATCAAACCGGAGTTCCGCGGATTCGACCAGCGGCTGCTTCGTGAAATCGAAGACGCGTTCGCATCCCCCCAATTCGTCGATGCTCCAACAGGCCGCTTCGAATCCAGGCTTGAAAGCGATCCCGACTTCAGTTCGTTTGTGGACACCAATCTCCATCCGCACAAGCACCCCGGCTACAGCATCGTTTCCGTTTCGCTCAAGGCTCACGGAAGGACGCCGGGAGATGCGACTTCGGACCAGATGCGAACCCTTGCAGATCTCGCCGAACACTTCGGGCACGACGAGTTGCGTGTCAGCCACGAACAGAATGTCATTCTTCCCCATGTCCACAAGAATGATATTCCTACCGTCTACGACGGTCTCGTCCGAGCCGGCCTGGGAACCGCGAATATCGGCCTGACTTCGGACATCATTGCCTGCCCGGGCATGGACTATTGTGCCTTGGCGACGGCCCGGTCCATCCCGATTGCCAGGGAGATTTCCGTTCGCCTCAAGGAACTGGAACGCGAAATCGGCCCCATGAAGATCAAGATCTCCGGCTGCATCAATGCCTGCGGCCATCATCACGTCGGACATATCGGCATACTCGGACTCGATCGGGCCGGTGTCGAGAACTACCAGGTCACGCTTGGAGGAGACGGGACCGAAACAGCGGGCCTGGGCGACCGGGCAGGACCCGGCTTTTCGGCCGACGATCTGATCCCCGCAATCGACCGGTTGGCCCGGGCGTACCTGGACATACGCGCCGACGCGTCCGAATCGTTTCTCGAAACCTATCGCCGGACCGGAATCGAACCGTTCAAGGCCGCCCTGTACCCGAATTCGTTGCGCGGCTCAGCCTGAAGTCAACAAGGGCCTTCGTCGCGAATTCGGTCAGCCGGTTGTGCGGCCCGGAACAGGAGAGCAGTCCCAATGGCAATCATCGTGTCGGACCAAGGGTTTTCCCCGGACGACTGGACCGGACACTTCCTGAACTGGGAACAGGTCGAATCGGACCAGGGGAAAATCGACCCGGGAAATGCACTGGACGTCCCGAATTTCCTGGACGGGAATGAGCTGGTCGAGGTTTTCGACAGGGTTGCACTGATCAGGATTCCGTTTCCTGCCCATGTCGACGGCCGGGGATTCTCCCTTGCCCGCAGATTGCGGCGACTGGGATTCGGAGGGCGTCTTCGTGCGAAGGGTCACATCCTGGCAGATCAGTTCGTCTTCGCCCGAAGGTGCGGATTCGACGAAATCGAGATCGACGACGACCTTGCGCGCAGGCAACCGGAGGAGGTCTGGCTCCCGGAGGCGGGATGGGAACGGAACAATTATCAGCAAAGGCTCACGGCATCACCCTGAACCGGCTCGTGGACCGGGCACGGCACGATCGCTCGAGTGTCAGGCACGGTTCCCAAGTCAACGCAATTCCGGACCGCCGTCTGAAAAGTCCGGGTCATACCGTCATGCTTTGAGGATGGCCTGAAACTCCCTCCATTCCCGTTTGGACATGCCCGATTCATCCTGGGTGACAACTTCGCCCGCCAGCATTCTCCTGATGCAATCCAGTGCCGGCCCGGAGAGCAGGACAGCGTGTTTTCGGTAGTCCTCAAATGCTGCGTAGGTAATCGGAACCCAGTCAGCGAGGATTTTACCCATGACATCCGCGAAGGCCCGAATCTCGTACTGGGCGTGAGAATCACCACGCAGGTGAACGAAGTGCAGGAGGTTGTGCAGATCCGTCTTCCAGTACCACTGCGTATAAACGCTCGCCGGTAGGTTCATTCTTGCCAGTTCCCGCGAGAGTCCGGTCTTCCCGCCACGGTCGTCCAGCATCTCCTCGTAGTGGTCGTACGCCCTTGCACTGTCGGTCTTCAGGATCTCCAGAACCCTCGCGGCCTCCTCTCCCTGCAACGGAGTTCCCCTGCCCTGATTGTTACTCCTGGACTGCGCCGCGAGTTGTTCGGGTGCCGGCACGTAAAACTCGCGGTCCAGTATGGAATAGCGGGCCGAGTATTCGTTGACGTTCGCTGTCCGGTGTCGAATCCATTGCCGCGCAACAAAGATTGGCAACTTGACGTGAAACTTCACCTCGCACATCTCGAACGGGGTCGTATGCTGGTGCCGCATGAGGTAGCGAATCAGGCCGGCATCATTCTGGACGCTCCGCGTCCCCTTTCCGTAACTCACGCGCGCTGCCTGCGTTATCGCCCCGTCATCACCCATGTAATCGATAACCCGGATGAACCCGTGGTCGAGAACTTCGTGGGCGAAATACATTCGCGCCTCCATTCCCGGAGAAACCGCGCGCAGGGTTGAACGCGACCGAGATCGAAGCTCATCGATCTCTGCAAGGTGTTTCGGATCAATTGCCATGGCTTCAACCCGGTCGATCGATTTACCGGTTACGGTCCGGCTTGAGGTAGAGGTCGACTTCCAATATCAGGCATATCACGAAACCGGTCGGCACGCGACGGGCAGAATTTCATCTCCATGTTCGTGGCGTTTTGGCCTGTTGGTGATGCAAAATAGACGTTCTCAACTCAAGAACGGCAACGAGAGAAATCTATGGGAATCAAGTATCTACACACGATGGTCCGCGTGAAGGACCTGGATGAGTCCATGAAGTTCTATCGACTTCTCGGCCTGGAAGAGACCCGTCGGCATTCCAATCCGTCGGGTCGTTTCACGCTCGTCTTCATGGCCCCGCCCGGACAGCCGGAATGTCCGCTTGAGCTGACGTTCAACTGGGACGGAGACGAAGGACTTCCGTCGGACAGCCGCCACTTCGGACACCTCGCCTACGAGGTTGACGACATTTACGCGAGTTGCCAGTCGTTGATGGACAATGGCGTGACAATCAACCGGCCGCCCCGGGACGGTCACATGGCGTTTGTCCGTTCTCCGGACAATGTCTCGATCGAACTCCTGCAAAGAGGCAAGGCGTTACCACCTGCCGAACCCTGGGCAAGCATGGAGAACTCGGGTCACTGGTGATCACCCGATCGTCCGCCTGGTCGAGAATGACGACATCAATGAAACGTTTTGTCACCGGTCCACCCCCGTCATTCGATAATCGTCGGATGAACCAATGCCAGGGCGGCACATGATGGATTTCCGCTCGATGACTGTCGTGATCCTGTGCCTTGCGACATGGGTCTCAGCTCCTGCGCACGCGAACTGCAGGCAGGCACTCGCGATCGGGATGGACGTGTCCGGTTCAGTTGATGCCGAAGAATACCGTTTTCAATTGACAGGGTTGGCGAATGCCCTGACCTCGGACGCCGTCAGTAGCCTGCTCTTGAGGACGTATGATACGCCCGTCATGATCTCCGTCTTTGAGTGGAGTGGTGACCGGCACCACGAAGTCGTGCTTGAATGGCTGAGGATTGAAGACGAACAGACCCTGGCGAACGTTGCACTCATTCTCAGCGGCCGGACACGTGCCAAGGGGCCATTCACCACCGCGATCGGAGCAGCAATTCAGTTTGGCGGTGCACTCCTCGACCAGGTGCCCGAGTGCTGGCGCCACACGCTCGACTTGTCCGGGGACGGAAAGAACAACTACGGTGTTCCGCCGGAAGCAGTCGGGTCGACTGCGGCCCACGTTGTGATGACGGTCAACGGACTCGTCATCGGCGGCCATGATGAAAGGCTAAGGAGATCACCTGAAACCCGGCTCGAGGAATTGCGCATCTACTACCGGAACAATGTCGTTTCCGGTCCCGGTGCGTTTGTCGAGGTCGCCCGCGGATACCAGGATTTTGAAGAAGCAATGACGCGAAAACTCATCAAGGAACTATCCGGCATTGCGATCAGTTCCTACGTGACCCCGGTTCGCCTGCTCCGGGTGGTTGAATTCGATCCGTATCCGCCGGTGCATTCACGATCGACTGTCGGTTCCGGAACGGAACATGCAGGGCCGGCACGGTGGTGGATGACCGGAACCTGTCCCGTGCTGCATTACGCCGGGGCTGGCCTTGAATGTGTCGCGAGACGGCGAACCCGCCTTTCTCCAGTGGATTCATGGCAATTCCCGCATCGTTGACGTTGCGTCGGATGATCATTGCCTTCGCGGAAGGATTCAGCAATCCGAGCCAAAGTCCACGGCGGCTTCGGGCTGCGTCCCTGAGCGCCGCGGAAACCCGAAGTCCGCATCCCCCATGGAGCAAACGCCGTTCCAGTGGCAAGTCCTCCCGCGCGTATGGCACCAGGCGACGAGGAAGCCGTACGGTTCGATGACCTTTGTATTGCCCCGTTCAACCGGTCTTGTGCCACCCAAAACCCGGACTAGAGCAGGAATTCGGTCGAAGGTCGGCTGCTTGATGGGAGGAGGAGCTCCTCGGGATTGCCTGGCGGACGATCACGTTCGGGACGCTTGATAACGGCGGTCCCGGCGGGGTCGACAAACTACGTCGGCGCATTCCATTTCGAACGGGATTCCCAGGGAATCCAGACATGGCCAAGCCATAGTCGAAGCCGCCAGGACACGAGAATTTTTCGCGACACTTCAACGTGGGAGGGTAAGTCGGCCTTGGACGCCTCATTGGGCCATTTCTCCTTCTGGCCCTTTTCATCTACGCCTGGATCGGCTAAGTGAGGCGTGTTCCTCACGGAACTATGGCGATAAACGCACATGTAATAAACGGACCGGACCCGGGGGCGGTACCCGGCGGCTCCACCAGGATCATGGGGCCGAAACAGTATCGACGGACGCGTAAAGATGCTTGCTTTCGCTCGGCGGACTGCCACCGTTATCGGCGTAAACAGTACAATTGCAAACGACAATCGTGCTCCGGTTGCTCTCGCTGCTTGATGCAGCGCGGTTAACCGAAATCTTTAGACCAGGTCTCAGCAAGACCTGGCGGGGTCTGCAGGCACCTGGCAACAGAAGCCTGCACTCATCTGGACACCATTTGTCAACCTTCAGCGTCCCGATCGACCGCAAGGCGGGAAGGTGACATGGTGGTGTCCAGCCTGCTGCCGATTAAGACGGCCCCGCTCTCGCAATTCAGGTCGTCGTCAGATAAACACCCCGTGAATTCGCGATGGCCGGGCAAGACTCGTCGCTTACTGATCATCAAGGGTCTCTCAGTATGGATCAAGGAATTGACTACGGAGAACTCATGCATCGGGCGATGCGGGAACTGATCGCCAACGTCCTTGCGCGCGTCGGCCGCGAGGGTCTGCCGGGCGAGCATCATTTTTACGTGACATTTGACACGACACGCTCCGGAGTGGACATGCCGCCCCGCCTCGCCGAGCGACATCCGGACGAAATGACCATCGTTCTCCAGCACTGGTTCCAGGACCTGACGGTCTCTTCCAAGTCGTTCTCAGTTGTCCTCAGTTTCGACAACACCCCGGAAAAGCTGACCATTCCGTTTGATGCGATCACCTCCTTTGTCGATCCATCGGCCGAGTTCGGCCTCCGGTTCCAATACGGTTCACATCAGGATGGCGACCAGAAACAGGAAAGCCCGATGATCGAGATCGATGACGCAGGGGCGGAGGCTGATCACGCCCCTGGTGACGGCGGCAAGGTCGTCCGCCTGGATTCCTTCCGGAAACCGAAATCCACATAGATCGGGTATGGAGGCCGGTGCGGACATTCGGCCGCGGGCTCCGATTGGCAAATAGAAGGACCTCCGAAGATGCCTAATCATGCGGCGGGCCAGGTACGTGATACAAGGACGGAAACCGACAGTTTCGGTCCAATCGAGATTCCGTCAGGCAGATACTGGGGCGCGCAGACACAGCGAAGTCTCGCGAACTTTCCGATCGGTTGGGAGCGGCAGCCTGTCCCAATCATCCGGGCACTCGGAATCATCAAGAAGGCCTGTGCCGAAGAAAACATGGAGCGGAACCTGATCGATGCCGTGATCGGAACTGCAATCGTGCAGGCAGCGGAAGAGGTCGCCAATGGTGACCTGGACGATCACTTTCCCCTCGTCGTCTGGCAAACGGGATCCGGAACCCAGACGAACATGAACGCGAACGAAGTCATCGCCAATCGGGCCATTGAAATCCTGGGGGGCGAAGTCGGGACCAAATCCCCTGTCCACCCGAATGATCATTGCAACAAGGGGCAGTCGTCCAACGACACCTATCCGAGCGCCATGCACATCGCCATTGCGATGACGGCACACGATCACCTGCTGCCTGAACTTGAACACCTGCACGGCTGCCTGGCCGCCAAGTCCAGGGAGTTCGAGTCGATCATCAAGATCGGTCGAACTCACACCCAGGACGCGACCCCGCTCACGCTGGGCCAGGAATTCGGAGGCTATGCGCACCAGCTTGAGGCAGGGATCGACCGCGTGCGCCAGGCCCTGAAGTCGATTTACCCATTGGCACAGGGTGGGACCGCCGTAGGGACCGGGCTGAATTCACCTCGCGGCTGGGACGTCGCGATCGCGGCGCGAATCGCTGCACAGACCGGGTTGCCATTCGTCACGGCGGCGAACAAGTTTGAGGCGCTCGCCGCTCATGACGCCGTTATCGGGATGTCCGGATCACTCCGCGCCATGGCGGCCAGCCTGTTCAAGATCGCCAACGACATCCGCTTTCTCGGTTCCGGGCCCAGGTGCGGATTCGGCGAACTGGCGCTTCCGGAGAACGAACCCGGTAGCTCGATCATGCCCGGCAAGGTCAATCCGACCCAGTGCGAAGCAATCACTCAAGTTGCGGTTCACGTCATGGGCAACGATGCGGCCGTCGGATTCGCTGGCTCGCAAGGCCACTTCGAACTCAACGTGTTCAAACCGGTTATGGTCTATAACGTATTGCAGTCCATACAGCTTCTCGCCGACTCGTCCCGTGCGTTTGCCGACAATTGCGTGGTCGGGATTGAGGCCAATACGTCGCGAATCGATGCCCTGCTCAATGACAGTCTGATGCTTGTCACGGCACTTGCTCCGGAAATCGGGTACGACAACGCGACGAAGGTCGCGAAGTCTGCACATGCAAACGGAACGACTCTCAAGGAAGAGGCCCTGCGGCTGGGCTACGTCGACGAAGAAACGTTCAATCGTGTCGTCAGGCCGGAACGCATGTTGGGGCCGAAATGAATTCCCGCAATCGTGCGTTCGTAACGTCCTTCCCTGGCTCCGTGCCCGGCGCGGCCGTCCCGGGCGTGGCGGGCTGGCACCGGGCGGGAGCGGAAAACGCAACGGGATCGTATGCAGAATCCGCTCATTTTGTCGACATGTACGCACGACCGGAAAAGTACTCGGTTACCATCCGGGGTCACCGGACCAGTGTCTCGCTCGAAGCCGGGTTCTGGACGGATCTCGGGGAAATTGCGCGTGAAAGAGGTATCTCACGAAACGCGCTGATCACGGAGATTGATGCGGCGAGGCGCATGAAATCGGGACTTGCTTCGGCCATACGCGTGTTTGTTCTCGAATGGCACAGGCGTCGCTCACGCAGGTCGGGGGCGGCAGATTCATGTGGCTGACGGCCATGTGAATCATGGGCCGCGCCGGAACACGGAACGGTCCCGCCGCACGCGGGCCAGGGCCGGCGTCACCCGAAATCAGCGAGCCCTGGAAACGTTTCCAACAACCAGAAGGAAATGTCCGAAAAATTACCGGTCACGAGCAAGGTACCGACGAGGAGAAACAGGCAACCCGCCGTCCGTTCAAACCAGGTTGAAACGCGCCGAAAGCGTTGCATGATTCCAAGCGATTTTCTCACGAAGGCGGCAACCAGGATGAACGGGACTCCTAGCCCGACAGCATATGCCGCCATGAGAGCAGCCCCGTAGGACCCCGAGCCTTCCTGGATGACCAGGGAAAGGATGGCACCCAGTATCGGACCGATACATGGGGTCCAGCCGAACGCGAAGGCCAACCCGAGAACGAATGCCCCGAGTGCGCTCCCTCCCCAACCACCGGTGTTGATCCTGGCCTCCCGGTCAAACAGCGGAATCCTGACAATTCCCAGGAAATGAATTCCGAAAACAAGAATCATCACCCCTGCCGCAACCCCGAGTTCCGCCTGGAATTGAAGCAACATGCGTCCGGCAGTGGACGCCGCTAAACCGAGAAACATGAACACGACCGAGAGGCCGGCGACAAAGCAGCACGCTGCGATGAGAACCCGGTTGTCGGAATCACCGTGTTCTTCCATGTCACTCACGGTGATTCCGCCCATGAACGCCAGGTAAGGAGGTACGATCGGGAGGACACACGGGCTCAGGAAACTGAGCAAGCCCGCGAAACCGGCCAGACCGACGGCGACTATCGGACTCGATTCGAATATGTCAATCCCGATCATGCGAAGACCCATAAACGCCTACGGCGCTGCGGTCATCTCCGCGTCGCTCACAAATCCGTGGACATTCGTTTCAAGGCGACCTATCGGACACGTATGGATCAGGATTGGGATGCCGAACTGGACGCGACCGGTCTGCAATGTCCACTCCCCGTCTTGAAGGCCCGGCGAAGGTTGCGGGACATGAGCGAAGGCCAGGTTCTTCGAATCCTGACTGACGATCCGGCAGCGGTTGTGGATTTTCCGCATTTCTGTGATGAGCAGGGCCACGGAATGGTCAAGTACTGCACATCGGCATTGCCATTCGAATTCCTGGTTCGAAAGGGATGACAGGCAGGCACCTTTCTGGTCTGGTCCGGGGATCGGACATGCGCGCGGGAAACACAGGATGGGGGCAAACAGCCTTGCCCTGTTCCTGAACTCGGGTTCAGTGGACGGGTCAGCGAAGGAAACCAGACCATGGACTGGGACAAGCTGCGCGTTTTTCATGCGGTCGCCGAAGCCGGCAGCCTGACGAGGGCAGGCGAAATACTGCACCTGTCCCAGTCAGCGGTCAGCAGGCAAATCAGCGCCCTGGAGGACAGCCTGACTACGGTTCTGTTCCACCGGCATGCGCGGGGGCTGATCCTGACGGAATCCGGCGAACTCCTGTTCGAGACCGCGGGGAAGATCAGGTCGGAGATCGATCGAGCGGAAGTCAGGATCCACGACGATCAAAACGCGGTACAAGGCGAATTGAGAGTGACGACGACAACAGGGTTCGGAACCTTGTGGCTTGCGCCCCGAATCGGTCAACTGTTCGCGCGTCACCCGAACCTCAAGATCGACCTCCGGCTTGCGGAACACGTTCTGGATTTATCGATGAGGGAAGCCGACGTCGCCATTCGGATGAAAGAACCCAGCCAGGCCGAACTCATTCGCCGCAGACTGATGACGGTCAACATGCGCCTTTATGCATCCCAGGAGTACCTGGCGGTCAACGGCTCGCCGTCCTCCCGTGCCCAGCTTCACGATCACCGTCTCGTCAGCCAGAGCCCGGCGGCCGAACAACCGAACTCTGCCTACCGCTGGACCGTGCCCTTCCTGCAGTCCGAACACTGCTCGCACATGACCGTGAACAACTACTTCGGCGTGCTCCAGGCGGTCCTGCACGGCGTGGGGATCGGCGTCTTGCCAAACTACGTCACGGACGATTTCCAGCAGCTCGTCAGGGTACTGCCGGATGAGCAGAGCCAAGGCATCCCCGTGTACCTTGCCTATCCCGAAGAACTCAGGCATTCGAAACGGGTGGCGGCATTCCGCGATTTCGTCATTCATGAGATCATCGCATTCAGAAAAATCCACGAGTCCGATGGCAGTGCGCCTCATGCCGGGGCAATCCGTTCCTGAAGCGATCGATACCTGCCTTTCCGGTCGGGTCAGGGGAAACCGGGCGACCAGTGCCGGGCCAGCCGCTCGCCCAGATTCTTGCAGGGACTGAACTTGCCTTTCGGCAATTCCCCGAGGCGCCGTAATCGACGGCGTCCTTCCAGCATGCAAAGATGAAGGGCAGGAAAACGTGAGACAGGAACCGGAGATTACCGACGAAGTCGTTCGGGACCACGGACTGAATTCCACGGAGTATCAACGCGTTCTTGAGATGCTTGGCCGTACGCCGAGTTTCACCGAACTCGGGATCATCTCGGCAATGTGGAATGAACATTGCTCCTACAAGTCATCGCGCAAGTGGTTGCGCCTGCTTCCGACAACGGGGCCCAGGGTGATCCGTGGACCGGGTGAAAATGCCGGGGTCGTGGACATTGGCGATGGCCAGGCGGTCGTCTTCAAGATGGAAAGCCATAATCACCCTTCGTACATCGAACCGTTCCAGGGTGCGGCAACGGGCGTGGGAGGAATTCTCCGCGATGTGTTCGCCATGGGAGCCAGGCCGATTGCAGCGATGAACTCCCTTTCTTTCGGTTCTCCCGATCACCCGAAAACGAAGTCCCTGCTTTCAGGTGTTGTCGAAGGAATAGGAAGTTACGGAAACTGCTTTGGCGTGCCGACCGTTGGTGGTGAAGTTCGGTTCCACAGGGCGTACGACGGAAATTGCCTTGTCAATGCCTTCGCAGCCGGCCTTGTTGAAACCGACAGCATTTTCTACTCGGCTGCCAGCAATGCTGGCAGGCCGGTCGTCTATCTCGGTGCACGCACGGGGCGCGACGGCGTCGGCGGATCGTCGATGGCATCATCGGAGTTCGATAGTGCCGAATCGGGGAGTCGATCAACGGTTCAGGTCGGGGATCCGTTTACGGAGAAGCGGCTGCTCGAAGCCTGCCTCGAATTGATGGCCACCGGGGCCGTCAACGCCATTCAGGACATGGGAGCTGCCGGGCTGACGTGCTCGGCGGTCGAGATGGGGGACAAGGGCGGACTCGGAGTCCGCCTGGATCTGGAACAGGTGCCCGTCAGAGAGGAAGGGATGACGGCCTACGAAATGATGCTCAGCGAATCGCAAGAACGCATGTTGATGGTCATGAACCCGGGGCATGACGAAATTGCGCGAAAGATTTTCGAAAAGTGGGACCTGGAGTTTGCAACCATCGGCGAGACCATCACGGACGATCGCTTCGTCGTGGCGCGAGAGGGGAAGGTCGAGGCAGACCTGCCCCTGAGCGCACTTTCCCGGGAAGCTCCGGAGTATGACCGTGAAACCCGGGCAACTCCACCGCAGCCGCCGCTTGTGGAAATCCCGGAAATCTCCCCGGTTCTGGCCTTGAAATCCCTCCTTTCGACACCCAATCTCGCGTCACGGCACTGGGTTTACCAACAATATGACAGCTCGGTCATGGCGGACACGGTACGCCCCCCCGGATTTGGTGCCGCCGTGGTTCGCGTTCACGGCACCAACAAGGCGCTGGCGTTTACTTCCGACGTCACGCCGCGTTATTGCGCTGCCGACCCCGAAGTCGGCGGCAAACAGGCCGTTGCCGAGGCATATCGAAACCTCACGGCAGTCGGCGCGGTCCCGATCGCGTGTACCGACTGCCTGAATTTCGGAAACCCCGAGAATCCGGCCATCATGGGCCAGTTCGCGGGATGCATCGCCGGCATCAGCGAAGCCTGTACGGCTCTGGACATGCCCGTCGTTTCCGGCAACGTGTCTTTCTACAACGAGACTGACGGTGAAGCGATCCTCCCCACCCCGACGATCGGCGCGGTTGGCCTGATTGATCGACTTGACACGCTGATAGGGACAAGGGCGGTCGATGGAGACACCGCCATTCTTGTCGGTGAAACTCGCGGCCATCTCGGGCAATCTGCCTTGCTCGCGGAGGTCTTCCACAGGGAAGAAGGCCCTCCTCCGCCCGTCGATCTGCACGCCGAACGCGTTCACGGAGACTTCGTCAGGGCCTGCAAATCGCTGATCCATGCGGCGACAGACCTTTCCGACGGTGGACTTGCCCTGGCAGGCTTCGAACTTGCTGAGCGGTCAGGAATCGGATTGACTCTCGATTCAGGGAGCCCGGGCTGGTACTTTGGAGAAGACCAGGGTCGATATCTTTTTGCAGTGTCCCCGGAGGACGCCCCCCGGTTACTTGCGGAAGCAGACGGGATTGACGTTTCGGCCAGGGAAGTTGGCAGGTTTTGCGGCAGAACATTTCGGTGCGGCGACGATGCGATCGCCATGGAGGAATTGGAGGATGTATTCCGCACGGCGTTCGAACGCCTTGGGGAACCCGGCCGCGCGCAATCCTGGACTACGAAATGATCTGGCCCGGTAACCCGGTGGGATACTTTCGACAGGACAGGCGTCATGCTTTCGTGAGATCACAAGAAATCGTCGAACCGGTTGCCCGTGTCATCACGAGCGGCTGGCGCGCCGGACATTTCATCCCCGGTGCTCCCGGAATCCATCCGAAGTGCGTTTGCGTCGACAACCCCTGAGACCCGTGAAATCAATGCATTGGTCGTCGAATGATAGCCAAACACATATGCATCCGATTGCGCGTGGCCGGGCTTGAAGTTTGTCGACAGCAGACCTATTTTCCGGAACCGATCGGGAGTTTGCCATGGCTATGGACGCAGAAGAAATCCGAAGACTGATCCTGGACGCGTTCCCCACGGCAAACGTTACCATTACGGATATGGCGGGCGATGGAAATCACTACGCAGCAGAGGTCATCGCGCGAGAATTCCAGGGGAAAAACCGGGTCCAACAGCAACGCATGGTCTATAGGGCGTTAAAGGGCAAGATGGACGGACCGTCAGGTGATCTTCACGCACTTGCCCTGACCACAAGGGCACCCGAAGGATCGGAAACGTGAACCGCAGATTGGCGAGTTACGGGCCATTTGTCGCGCCTTTGTGTCACGTTGCACCCGTCCAGACCGCGTCTGGCACGTTTCCCGGCGGACACCACGGGTTTGCAAGCAGGGATTCGGACGAAGTCCTGGAAAGGCATGCGGCCGGCGTGAAATCGCACGGGTGTCCGCAGAACGGTTTGCTGACTCTCCACACTATCCGTGGCGAACAGGTCGCGGCCGGGAAAACTGCGCAGAAACCGAAAGGAAGTTCAGGATATGTCTAACGTAAATGATACGATCGGAGCCGAGATCGGTGAAAACGACGTTGTGCTGTTCATGAAGGGGACAAGCAGCATGCCCCAGTGCGGGTTTTCTTCCAGAATCGCGGGCGTACTCAACTACATGGAAGTCACGTTCAAGGATATCAACGTTCTTGCCGACGAGGAACTGCGCCAGGGCATCAAGGATTATTCGGACTGGCCGACAATTCCGCAACTCTACGTCAAGGGAGAGTTCATTGGCGGTTGTGACATCGTCACGGAGATGACCCTTTCGGGAGAACTGGACGAACTGTTCGACGACAAGGGAATCGCCTACGACAAGGCTGCAGCCAATCGAATCCGTGAATCGAACCGCTGATTTGGGTTGAGTTGATCCGAATCCAGTCCACGTTATCGGCTCAGAGGGGCCGCGACCCGTTCAACCGCCTCGACCATCCGATTCATGCTCTCGAGAAGTTCGTCGCTGGCCTGACCTTTCTGTTTGGCCGACTTCAGTTCGGCGTCGAACCTTTCCTGCAGGTCAGCAAGGCGTACTTTCGCCCGGGTCAATTCACCCTTGACCTTGCGGAGGTCATCCATCGTCTTTTGAGCAAGATCGTTCGCTTCCCTGGCAGCTTTCTCGGCGATCCGAGCGGCATCGCTTTCCAGTTCAACCGTCTTGTTCGCGACCATGAGCCCCGCCAACAGCAACAATCGCGACTCGGGAATACGGCCCATCGCATCCGTCAGGACGGCTGCCTCCATGTCGAGGCGATTTGCCGCATTCTTGAGCGCTTTTTCCTCGCCTTCTCCGCAGGTGAGTTCGAATGCCCTGCCGGCAATTGTCACGACGATTTCAGGCACCGCGTTCTCCTTCGACCAGGGGCAACAGCTTTTCCAGAATTCCGTTGATGTGATTCACATCGTCCTGCCTGGTCTGCCGAAGCCTTTCCATCTCCGCTTCTACCTCCGACCGGTCCGGACGGCTCATGTCTGCCGAAGACTGACTGGCGGCAATCTGAACAAGATTCTGTACCTGGTTTGCAAGATCGGAAATTTGCCCCAACGCATCTTCGAGTCTCGCTTGAACGACCTGAAGCTGGCCATCGAGGCCCGAATGAGCTCGGCTTATCGACTCGACGACTTCGCCTGTGTCGGCTGCGGCTCCGGAAATGTGCTTGGCCAAATCCAGTTCCGCCACGGTTTCCGCGAGCCGGACCTCGGCTTTGGCAGCGGCCTGCTCGGCTGCGTCAATTCCGGCTTTCAATTCGGCATTTCGCTGTCGCAACTCGACAATGTCCGCCACTCCTTCACGATCGCTGATGGCTGCGTCAATTACGGCAAGTGCGTCCTTGAGACGGTTCTCCAGTTCCGAAATCTCTTCCATGCTCCCGCTCGATATCTGTCCAACCGACATCCTGCCGCACTGAATCCCGTTTTTCAACCGATGAGTGACTCTGAAAACTCCTCGCGAAACAAACAGTGGCGGACGACATGCATCTGTGAATTCAGCAATTCACTGGCGTCAAGTCCGACAACGATCCGGACATCACCTTGCCTTGTGCCGGCTCAAGGCAAATTGACATTTCCTGTCCACGTCAACCCCACTATATCGAATTCGAGAAAGTTGAATGACGATGGCTGCCACGACGTCGTGCAAAGCGACACAACCGGGTCCATTTCGTCCCGGGGATCAGTTTGCCCGGTGGTCGGAACGGCCCTTCATTTTCGGTTTGAGTCAATCCCGGTTGCGTCCGCCGTCCCCGGGCGCTGTTTCGACACGTCGCCCCGGCACAAACGTATCCTTGACCTACGGTTGGAGGTTGCTATCAGGCCCGTGGCGGTTTCGTGACACTGCCGGGGAAACTGTCGGACTGGAAGGACAGGATCATGAATCTCGAAAAATTGCGGAACGAACATCCTATCCATTGGCAACTCGCAAATGCGATAAGGTTTCTCTCCGCCCAGGCCGTTCACGGCGCCGCCTCGGGGCACCAGGGTATGCCAATTGGAATGGCGGATGTCGCAACCGTGCTGTTCAGGCGGTTTCTGAAGTTTGATCCCGGGGCGCCGCACTGGCCAGACCGCGACCGTTTCATTCTCTCGGCTGGTCACGGTTCGATGCTGCTCTACGCGCTGTTGTACCTCACAGGTCACCGTGACATGCCCATCGATCAAATCCGGGCGTTCAGACAGCTGGGATCCAGAACCGCCGGCCACCCCGAGTACGGGCACGCCAGCGGAATTGAAACGACCACCGGACCGCTTGGACAGGGACTCGCCAACGGAGTCGGCTTCGCCATGGCCGAGGCGGCGCTGCGCGCAAGGTTTGGCAGATCGATCGTCGATCATTTCACGTTTGTCATCGCCGGAGACGGATGCCTGATGGAAGGCGTCAGTCATGAGGCCATGGGGTTGGCCGGGCACCAGGAACTGGACAAGCTGATCGTTCTCTGGGATGACAACGGTATCACTATCGACGGGCCCGTCAGCATTTCCGATCGCACGGACCAAATCTTCCGATGGGAGGCCGCGGGCTGGTCTGTCAGTGCATGCGATGGCCATGATCCCGATGAAATCGGCCAGGCAATCGCTGCGGCCATGGAAGAATCCCGACCTTCGATGATTGCCTGTCGCACGCGGGCAGCGTGGGGGGTTGAAGGTGTCGAAGGGACGGCTGCAGCCCATGGTTACGCGATCAAGGACGGCGAACTGGACCAGATGAAAAAGGCCTACGGCTGGGAATCACCAGACTTCAAGGTCCCGGACGATACCTTGCGCCTCTGGCAGGAATTCGGTGCACGCGGCGCGAAGATCCGCGAGGAGTGGGAACGCAATCTCAAGCGGGCAAAACCCGCGATCCGGAGGGAGTTCGATCGCGTCACCGCCGGACAGACTCCCGGCAAACTGGCAGCGGCAATTCGGCGCGTGAAACGGTCGGTGGCCGACGACCAGCCGATGAGTGCAACGAGAAAATCGTCACAGGTTGCGCTCGAGGCGATAACGCCGATAGTCAAGGAAGCATTCGGCGGGTCCGCCGACCTGACCGGCTCGAACAACACGCGCACATCCGGAATGGAACCCTTTTGCCCATCGAATCGACTGGGACGCCATGTTCACTACGGTGTTCGCGAGCACGCCATGGCGGGGGCGATGAATGGAATGGCGTTGCACGGAGGCGTCCGCCCTTACGGAGGAACGTTCCTGTGCTTTGCGGATTATGCCCGCCCGGCCATGCGCCTTTCCGCCCTCATGGGTCTTCCGGTAACCTACGTCATGACGCACGACTCGATTGGTCTCGGCGAAGATGGTCCAACCCATCAACCGGTCGAACACCTGGCGATGCTTCGCGCAACTCCCAATTTGAATGTCATAAGGCCTGCGGATTCCGCGGAAACAGCCGAAGCATGGGAGATTGCCATCTCTGCAACAAGAACACCCACGGTCCTGTCTCTGTCGAGGCAGTCTGCACGGACTTTGCGAACACAGTATGCACGCAAGAACCGTACGCGCCTGGGAGCCTACATTCTGGCCCGGTCCAGCGGTCGATGCCGCGTCATCCTCATGGCGACGGGAACCGAAGTCGAGGTCGCCATGGATGCACGGGGCATCCTCCAGGACAAAGGGATCGGAACCAGGGTCGTTTCGATGCCATGCTGGGAGATCTTCAGAAGCCAGGATGAAAAATATCGCAGGCAGGTTCTACCGGCTGGCCCGGTCAGGGTAGCTGTCGAAGCAGGGGGCCGCCTGGGATGGGATGAATGGCTGTCTGGCGAACGGGGAAATCACCGGCGCTCCGCCTTCATCGGCATGGATTCCTTTGGTGCCTCGGCCCCGTCAAAGGCGCTCTACGAGCATTTTGGCATCACTGCCGGAAAGGTCGCGGATGCTGCACTTGCGCTCCTGTGACAACCATGGGCACACAACGGCCGAATCAGCCACACCCGAGGCGGAACCTCCCGGGCGCAGAAATTGCCCGTCGGGAGGTTGCCTGAGGCCGCCAACGTGTACGATCCTGGTTGACCGGGTGCCGGTTCTCGAAATTCGGGAAAGCCACATCCGGAATGTGAAACCATTCGGGAACCTGGCCAGCGCCGCCACGGAAACCCGACGAAACCGAGGGGGTCCGAGGTGAAGCTGCCCGGCCTTGATGACCTGAGCGTACATGGTGGCCGCGTTCTGACCAGAATAGACATCAATGTGCCGGTTCGGAACGGAGTCGTAACCGATTCCACGCGCATCACGCGCGTTGCTCCGACAATAAGGCGAATCCTTGAACTTGGTGGAATGCCTGTCCTCGTCGCGCATCTCGGCCGCCCCAATGGACAAATCGTTCCGGAGTTGTCCCTGGAGGTGACTGTCCCGGCGCTCTCGGCAGAAATCGGTTCGCAGGTTTCGTTCGTCCCGGGCCCGCCGGGCAGGGGTTCATTGCCTGCCGTCAAATCCGCAAGCGACGGCGATGTACTGCTCCTCGAAAACCTGCGTTTCGTCCCTGGCGAAGAAAGCAACGACCAGGCGTTCGTGCGAGAGCTCGCGATGCTGGGCGATCTTTTCTGCAACGACGCCTTTTCCGCCGCCCATCGCGCCCACGCATCGACGGCAGGCGTGCCGGGCCTGCTCCCGGGTTGCGCCGGCGACCTGATGCAAGGAGAGATCCGCGCACTGACAAATGCGCTCGAGTCTCCTCAACGTCCATTCGTCGCCTGCGTCGGAGGGGCGAAAATTTCTTCCAAACTCGGGCTTCTTCGAAGTCTGGTCAAGCAGGTCGACGGGGTGGTCATCGGTGGCGGAATGGCGAATACGTTCCTGTCCGCGCAAGGGCTTGGAGTCGGTCGGTCGTTGTGCGAGTCCGAAATGGGCGATTCCGCCCGGGGGATACTTGACGTCGCCAGGCGATTCGACTGCTCGGTTACGCTGCCGGATGATGTCGTCGTCGCGCCGAGACTTGAGACGGATGCGCCTTGCAGGGTCACGTCTGCCGATGAATGTCATCCCGATGAGATGATTCTGGATCTGGGTCCAAAGAGCGTCGAGCAGGTCAAATCTGTCATCGACACGGCCAGGACGTTGATCTGGAACGGGCCTCTGGGCGCGTTCGAGACCAGGCCCTTTGATCGCGCGACACGCGAACTCGTCCGTCATGCCGCTGCTCGCTCGGCAGCCGGGGAAATGACTACGGTCGCTGGCGGTGGAGACACCATTGCCGCGTTGAATACAGCAGGTGTTGCCGGCTCGTTTTCTTACGTGTCGACGGCTGGCGGTGCATTCCTCGAGTGGGTCGAAGGAAAGCCCCTGCCCGGAATACAGGCCCTGCTGGCAACTGAAGGAGATTCGTCATGATGATGACGCAGACGGTCGGGGAAATCCTTGCCAACTATGAGAGTGACAACCCGGGGGTGAAAGGCAACCTCTGTCGAATGCTCATGCATGGGCGTCTGGGAGGGACCGGGAAAATGATAATCCTGCCAGTTGACCAGGGATTTGAACACGGACCGGCCCGGTCGTTTTCCGTGAACCCACCGGCCTACGATCCCCAGTATCATTTCCGGCTGGCCATCGACGCCGGTTTGAACGCCATCGCCGCTCCGCTGGGTTTCCTGGAAGCCGGCGCCGCGAGATTTGCCGGTCAGATTCCGATGATTCTGAAGGTCAACTCGGCAAATGCACTGGTTCCAAAGGCATCGGCCAAGGACCAGTCGATCACGGCCTCGGTCGCCGATGCACTCAGGATCGGTGCGTCGGCCATCGGCTTTTCCGTCTACCCGGGATCCAGCATGGCGCTGGAAATGTTCGAAGAGATCGCCGAATTGCGTCGGGAAGGAGCTGCATCGGGCCTGCCCACCGTCATCTGGTCTTATCCTCGCGGGGAAGACCTTGCCAGCAGTGCCGAAACTGCCACGGATGTCGTGGCGGACGCCGTGCATTTTGCCGCGCTCCTCGGCGCCCACATCATTAAGGTCAAGCTCAGCTCTGGCCAATTGGCCCTCGATGCATCCCGGTCCGCTTACCTCGACGGCGACATTGAACTGGAGACGATGGCGGGACGCGTTGCACACTGCATGGACGCGGCATTGGCCAGGCGCAGGATCGTGGTGTTTTCTGGTGGGTCAAGACAGGGCGACGAACAGGTCTTTCTCCAGGCTCGGGCCATTCGCGACGGCGGGGGGAACGGGTCGATTATCGGCAGAAACACATTCCAGCGCGAACGCGCGGAAGCGATTCGCATGCTGGACACGCTCGTTGACATCTACAAGGGATGAGTATCCGATCCTGCCCACGTCGCGACGGGTTCCTGTCCCCCGAAACAACAGGGACCTGTTGCGCCCTCGAGCAGGACTGTGGATGGTTGGCTTGAGTCTGAACGTAGGTTGTTCGATCCTGTCCCTGCGCTTCGATCAGTTCATGTCACGCGTTACCGAGAGCGCCATGTGCATGATCACCGCGGCCAACCAAAGAGGCCTCGTCCGTCTTCACGGACGTGCGCAACCGCCGAACGATTTACACGGAATTGCGATTGTGAAATAGTGGAATGAACCGGCAGGGACCGGGATCGAGGCAGCAGTGATGGATCCGGAAAAAAGGCCGTCATATATTGGAATGGCCGTGTTTGGGTTCCCGGCATTGGCAGCGGCGGGATATTTTTCGTGGGCGGCGGTCAATGGAGAATTCGGGCAAATGCAACGCGAGCAGGTCACGGCCGACGTGGCAGAGGCCGAGCAGCGGTTGGCAAGCCTGACCCGGCAACGCAAGGAACTGGAGAACAAGGTTCGACGCCTTTCGGACGATTATCTTGATCTCGACCTGCTGGACGAACGTGTCCGGGACGTTCTCGGATATGCGCGCGGGGACGAAATCGTCATTCAATGAGTCGGATTGACCGGGGTCCGCGCGGACGCGTCTTTTCGAGCCCGGCGTCGAGCACGTTCACCAAGGCAGGCGAATCAACTCCCCGCCCGGGCCGGTCATCTTGAGATTTCATGCAACGCACGACGGCCAAAATCGATCGTGCAAGTCGTCACCCGATTGACTATGATCCGGCCACATTTGGACCGAATTCGGAAGGCGCGACTATGGCAAGGCGGAAAACCACCCGGCAGCCCAAGGTGCAAGGAAGCGAACTTCTCGACTATTACCGCTCCATGCTCCTCATCAGGCGCTTTGAGGAAAAGACCGGGCAATTGTACGGAATGGGAGAAATCGGCGGATTCTGCCATTTGTACATCGGTCAGGAAGCCGTTGTTGTCGGACTGGAAGCCGTCGCACGCGAAGGAGACCAACGCATTACGTCGTACCGGGACCACGGACACATGCTGGCATGCGGGATGAACCCGGATGGCGTCATGGCCGAACTGACTGGCAGGATTGGCGGTTATTCGCGCGGTAAAGGCGGGTCGATGCACATGTTTTCGATCGAAAGGAACTTCTTCGGTGGTCACGGCATTGTCGCCGCGCAGGTTCCTATCGGTGCCGGTCTTGCCTTTGCCAACAGGTATCGAAAGACGGACAATGTCTGTTTCACGTATTTTGGTGAAGGCGCGGCAAACCAGGGGCAGGTCTACGAGACCTTCAACATGGCCAGCCTTTGGAATCTTCCCTGCATTTTCGTGATCGAAAACAACCAGTACGCCATGGGAACGGCCCAGGGCAGGGCTTCGTCAACTCCCGAGTTGTATACGCGAGGAGAAGCGTTCGGGATAAGCGGCGAAACCGTCGACGGCATGGACGTTCTTGAGGTCAGGTCAGCCGGCGAACGTGCCGCCAAAATGTGCCGCGCGGGAAAAGGCCCATTCATTCTCGAAATGAAAACATACCGTTACCGCGGTCATTCCATGTCCGATCCTGCCAAGTATCGGACGCGGGACGAAGTCAAGAAAGTTCGCGAGGAAAGCGATCCGATCGACCGAATTCGTGACCGAATTGTCGGAGAAGGCCATGTCAACGACGATGCGCTGAAAGCCGTGGACAAGGAAATCAGGGCTGTTGTCAACAAGGCTGCCACCTTTGCGACATCCAGTCCGGAACCACCGGTGGATGATCTGTATACCGACGTGTACGCCTGAAAGGATTCCATGATGGCAACACAGATTCTCATGCCCGCGTTGTCTCCGACCATGGAACAGGGAACCGTCGCCAAATGGCTTGTCGAAGAAGGTGAAGCCGTTTCGTCCGGACAGGTCATCGCGGAAATCGAGACTGACAAGGCGATCATGGAGCTCGAAGCGGTCGAGGAAGGAACGATTTCAAAATTGCTTGTGCCTGCCGGAACCGAGTCGGTTGCGATCAACTCGCCGATTGCCCTGTTGATCGAAGAAGGCGATGACGGGGACACGGAAACCGACACGGGCCAGGCGGACAGCCGCGACGGCGCCCGAAGCGCCCGCCAGAGCCCCGGGTCGGTCCCCGGCACGTCCGCACGAAGCGATAAAAGGCTCGGCGACGGAACCAGGCCTGCCGTTGCACAGGCACGCGAGGACACACCGGACGAATCGGACATGACGAATACCACGGTCCGCGATGCGCTACGCCAGGCGATGGCAGAGGAAATGCGCGCCAACCCGGACGTCTTCCTGATGGGAGAGGAGGTCGCGGAATACCAGGGCGCTTACAAGGTGTCACAAGGGCTGCTGGAGGAGTTCGGCCAGGCCCGCGTGATCGATACGCCCATAACCGAGCATGGATTTACCGGTCTCGCCGTTGGCGCGGCATTTGCCGGACTTCGTCCGATCGTCGAATTCATGACCTTCAATTTTTCCATGCAAGCCATTGACCAAATTGTAAATTCTGCTGCAAAGACTCTGTACATG
>JAPOVX010000317.1:0-8904 GCA_026707935.1 Paracoccaceae bacterium | reverse complement strand
GTGGTCAAATGGGATGCCCGATCGTCTTTCGTGGGCCGAACGGGGCCGCAGCCCGCGTGGCGGCCCAGCACAGCCAGGACTATGCCGCCTGGTATTCGCATATTCCTGGCCTGAAGGTTGTTCAGCCGTACTCGTCTGCGGATGCCAAGGGACTGCTGAAGTCAGCCATTCGTGACCCCAATCCCGTCATCTTTCTCGAAAACGAAATCCTCTACGGCCGGAGCTTCCCGGTTCCCCATGTCGATGACCACAGCATTCCCATTGGCAAGGCAAGGATTTGGCGCGAGGGCAATGATGTCACCATCGTCAGTTTCGGTATCGGCATGCAATTCGCTCTCGAGGCGGCCGAGAGACTGGCGGCAGACGGCATTGATGCCGAGGTTCTGGACCTCAGGACACTCCGGCCAATGGACACGGAAGCCATCATTCGCTCGGTCGCCAAGACAAATCGTTGCGTGACAGTGGAAGAGGGATTCCCGGTCTGTTCTGTTGGCAATCATGTTTCCGCGGTGCTCATGGAACGTGCATTTGATGATCTCGATGCTCCCGTCATCAATTGCACCGGCAAGGATGTCCCGATGCCATATGCGGCCAACCTGGAACGCCTTGCGCTCGTCAGTTCCGACGAAGTCGTCGAAGCGGTTCGGTCGGTCACGTACAGCTAGCGAGCCCAGGGCATGCCCATCAAACTGTTGATGCCTGCGCTGTCGCCCACGATGGAGGCAGGGACATTGGCCAAGTGGCTGGTCGAGGAAGGCGATTCCGTGTCCGCCGGCGACCTGCTCGCCGAGATCGAGACCGACAAGGCGGTCATGGAATTCGAAGCGGTCGACGAAGGAACGATTGCCCGAATTCTCGTCCCGGAAGGTACCGAGAATGTTGCCGTGAATTCCGCTATCGCGATCCTTGCGGAAGATGATGAACAGATTTCCGACGCTGTTCTTGACGACATAACGGCGCTCCGGCGCTCCGAGTCCGATCCCGATCCACAAACGTCGTTACGGGCAGGTCCCGGAACGGATGAGCGTGCAAGGGGAGACGCTTCCGCGGCCCGTGATCGACCACGGACCGATACCCAGCCCGCAGCCGGCGAAATCGGTGCCGGGCGAATCATTGCGTCGCCCCTCGCCCGGAAACTGGCCAAGGCCCGAGGCATTGACCTCGCATCGGTCACGGGAACGGGCCATCACGGACGAATAATCAAACGGGATATCGAGGGGTTCACGCAGCAGCCGGACAAGGTTGTGGCCAAACCAGCCGCCCCGGACGCGCGCGCCAGGCCAGCTGAGCCGCTCGGACTTGCCGCACGCGAGGACATGCTGGCTGCCTACCGCGATCGACCCCACAACGAATTCGGTCTTGACGGCATGAAGAAGACCGTCGCAGCCAGATTGACCGAGGCGAAACAGACAATTCCGCACTTCTACCTGCGGCGAAAAGTCTTGATCGATCGACTCCTCGAGCTGCGTTCGGACATCAATTCCGGTCTTGAACACAGGGGAATCCGGGTCTCGGTCAATGATTTCATTATCAAAGCCTGTGCGGATTCCCTACAGGACATGCCCGAATGCAACGCGATCTGGGCAGGCGACAGGATCGTCCGCTTCGATGCATCCGACGTCGCCGTGGCCGTCGCCGTTGAAGGAGGCTTGTTTACACCGGTCATACGTGACTGCGAGACCATGAGACTCTCGGCGATCTCCGAAACGATGAAAGACCTTGCGGAACGCGCGAGAGACCGCAAACTGGCGCCCGAAGAATACGCGGGCGGGAGCTGCACGATTTCGAATCTCGGGATGTTCGGGGTCGACAGTTTCGATGCGGTCATCAATCCACCCCACAGCTTCATTCTTGCGATCGGAGCCGGGCGCCGGAGTCCGGTGATTACGAGTGACGACAGCTTTGCGACCGCAACTGTAATGGAAGTCACGATGTCGGTTGATCATCGAACCATTGACGGGGCCGTGGGAGCACGGTTCCTCGAGGTTTTTACCGGCTACCTGGAAAATCCTGCAACGCTTCTCGTGTAGAAATACGGCTAGGGCACTGACCGTTCCGGAACCGGTTCCGGACCTGCTCCATCCCGTCTCCGGGCCGAATCTTTCGGGGCGGCGAGGTTGCGGCAAGCAACCCGCCAGGTGCAGCCAGCGAAACAGATGCCGATCTCCCCTCCCGCGGGACCGCGCGTCGGCACGAAAAACCTCGGCTTGTGTACGTTTCCGTGACCGATCGTTTTTCGGCAATTCGGATCGTGCGCATTCAACGCAATACCACCTGTGAACGATAGAGGGTCTTTCGAAATCAGCGCCAGAAGCACCTGGGGCGGACCTGTCGGCTGTCAGGACCGTTCACTCCGGCTTGAGTGGCCAAACTTCGGCGGAAAGTCCTCAGCACTGTTCCCGCAGCAACTGGTTCATCGTTCGAGACGGTTGGTCGCAACCCGCTTCTCCCACGATGCGCGCAGGGACACCCGCAACTGTCTTGCATGGAGGAACTTCCTCCAGCACCACCGACCCGGCAGCGATCCTGCTGCAATAGCCAACCCGGATATTTCCAAGCACCTTGGCTCCAGCCCCGATCAACACGCCGTTCTCGATCTTCGGATGCCGGTCGCCGTCAGCCTTTCCGGTTCCGCCAAGGGTGACCGAGTGAAGCATCGACACGTTGTCTCCGACGACGGCGGTCTCACCGATCACGATCGAATGTGCATGGTCGATCATGATCCCCTGCCCCATGACCGCGCCGGGGTGGATATCAATGCCGAAGACCTCCGAGATGCGCATCTGGAAGAAGTAGGCGAGGTCCTTGCGCCCGTTCTTCCACAGCCAGCTGCCGACACGATACCCCTGTACGGCCTGGTAGCCCTTGAAGAACAGGATTGGCTGAATGAAGTAGTGGCATGCCGGGTCGCGGTCGTAGACTGCCACCACGTCCGCTCTGGCGGCCTCGCCGAGAGTCGAATCCGCAGAATACGCCTCCTCGACGATTCCAAGCAGGATTTGCGCAGACATTTCATTCGAAGCGAGCTTCAGGGAAATCCTGTAGCTCATCGTCCTTTCGAGTGATCCGTGGTGGAGAACGCCAGAGTGTACGGCGCCTCCCAATATCGGTTCGCGCCTGACGATATCTTCGGCTTCCCGTCGTACGCGCTCCCAGACCGGATCAAGCGTCGCGATCGCGGGATCGATCTTTTCTGCTGTCATCGTCGTTCACCTTCCCTCATGCCGGGATGCATGCAGACTAGCATGTCATGTCCCGCGTGTCGAACCGCGATGCCGCATCATGCCCGCGCGCAACGTGTCCAGTCCCGCCTTGTCCGCGCTCTCGCCGAGACCCGGAGCCGTTCGGTCCGCGCCAGTCAGCGATTCCCGTTCTCTTGTTCGATCCGCCGCCACTTCGCCACATTGCGGTTGTGCTGGTCCAGCGTTTCCGCAAACACGTGCCCGCCCGAGCCGTCAGCCACGAAATACATGTTTCCCGAGTCGTTCGGCTGCACCGTCGCCTCGATCGCGGCCCTCCCGGGATTGGCGATCGGTGTCGGGGGCAATCCGCGAATGAGATAGGTATTGTACGGTGTTTCCTTGTCAAGTTCGCTTCGCGTGAGCCCGCGGCCCAGGATGTCTTGTCCGAGAGTCAATCCGTACACGACGGTGGGATCACTCTGGAGCGGCCAGCCCCTGCGAAGCCTGTTGGCAAACACGGCGGCGACTTCCGCCCTCTCCGATCCGACCCCGGTTTCCTTTTCGACAATCGACGCCAGGATCAACACCTCTGAAGGAGATTCCAGGGGAAGGTCGGTTTTTCGGTTGCTCCACGCCTCTTCAAGAATGGCGTCCTGGGCTTCTTTCATCCGATCGATTACCGACTGGCGGGATTCTCCGCGCGAGATCGCATACGTTTCAGGCGCGAGCGTTCCCTCGAGGGGGATGTCCGTTGCCTCCCCTTCCAACTGATCGGTTTCCATCAACCGCGCGATGACTTGCGCGACCGTGAATCCTTCTGGAATTGTAACCCAATGAATAATTCCATGTCCTGATGTCAAAGCGTCCAGAACAGCATCCATCGAACTGCCCGCCTGCAATTCGTATTCACCGTATTTGAAATCGGTCTCGCGATCGAGTGACCGGACCCCGATCCGGAATATGGCCGCACTCGAAATCGCTCCTCTGGCCTCCAGCCGTTCAGAAATCGGCCCCAGGGTCTCGCCCCGCGCGATCACGAATTCCAGCGATGTATCGAGTGGTCCTTTCCGGTAGAACTCGAAGCGACCCCAGGCAAGCACGCCCGCGAGAACGACGAGCGTGACGACGAGCAAGCTGACGAGGTTCGAAGCAAGATGCCGCATGACGCCGTCAGTCGGCGATCTTTCCGACAACGAGGGATATGTTGGTTCCTCCGAATCCGAAGGAATTCGACAACGCGACCCGAATTTCCCTCTTGACGGCTCGATGCGGCGCCAGGTCGATGTCCGCATCGGTTTCCGGGACATCAAGGTTGATCGTTGGCGGTGCAACCTGATCCCTGATGGCCAAGACGCAAAAGATCAATTCGACCGCCCCTGCCGCCCCGAGCAGGTGACCGATCGACGATTTTGTCGAAGACATGGTAACATCGGGCGCATGGGACCCGAGCAGGCGCTGCACGGTCGCGAGTTCAATCGTGTCTGCCATTGTCGAGGTGCCATGCGCATTGATGTAGTCGATATCCCGAGGCGACATCCCTGCCCTCGCCAGTGCCGCTTCCATGCAACGAAACCCGCCGTTTCCGTCTTCGGGTGGCGCGGTCACGTGATAGGCGTCACCGGAAAGGCCAAACCCGAGGATTTCAGCGTGAATTCCTGCTCCACGTGACCGCGCGTGTTCGAGTTCCTCGAGGACGACGACTCCGGCCCCTTCTCCCATGACGAAACCGTCACGTTCCCTGTCCCAGGGCCTCGATGCACGACCGGGATCATGCCCCCAGGCGGTGGAGAGTGCGCGACAGGCGTTGAAACCGGCAATACCGAGTTCGGTAATCGAACTCTCGGCGCCACCCGCGACCATGACATCGGCATCTCCCATCATGATGAGACGCGAAGCATCCGCAATTGCGTGTGCACCGGTCGAGCACGCGGTAACCACAGAATGGTTGGGGCCCTTGAAGCCGTACCGAATGGACACCTGGCCCGAAGCCAGATTGATGAGAGCACCGGGGATGAAGAACGGGGAAATCCTCCGCGCGCCGCGGTCTCTCAGTATTTCGGTCGCCCGCGAAATGGACTCCAATCCGCCAATCCCCGAGCCGATCATGACACCGGTTCGAACACGACCGTCTTCATCGCCGGGCATCCAGACGGCGTCGGCGATCGCCTGATCGGCTGCGGCCATCGCGTAGAGAATGAAATTGTCGACCTTCCGCCGGTCCTTTGGCCCCATCCACTCATCCGGATTGAATGTCCCGTTCGACCCATCGCCCATAGGCACTTCGCAAGCATATCTGGTCGTCAACCCGGATGCATCGAAGCGCGCAATCGGTGCGGCACCGGATTCGCCTGCCAGTACGCGATTCCAGGTCTCGCCTACCCCGCAGGCCAGTGGCGACACCATACCGAGGCCCGTAATGGCTACCCGCCGCATGTGTGCTCCTCAACAGACTGGTGACAGTCGGGGACTCCTAATGCCTCGGCATCGTACAAACAAGCACGTGCAGGCCAACCGACGTCCATCCACTCCTGCCTTCACGTATCTTTCCGCCCCGGTGTGATTTGCGGAAGTGTCCGGGAACGCGCCAGCATCTTCGTCACCTGGTCACAAGGCGCGGGCAGGCGTTCGGCTTTCAAGGCTCCGGCGGCCCGTCTCGGCAGGCGGCGCCTGCTCGATCCGGCGCAGTTCAGGCAGGTCGGATTTGGCACAATGCCAAGCGCGGCCGGATACCCCGGTAGTATGGCGAAGGATCGACCGGCCACGGATTACGAGAACTTCGAAAAACGGGTTAATTCATCGGGAACCCGAGAGGCCGACCTGGCGCGGACGGTTCAGCACCCCGGCCCCTGCAGCGACCGGTTCTTCAAGCCGAATCCGGGGATCGCCGTTGTTCTCTTGACGTGTTTCCTCGCTGCTGCCTATCCCGAGACAATCACGTCATCCGGCCGCGGGGTCGCCAGGTCGAGGGCTTCGGCCAGGTCGACACTCCTGTTGAAAAGGGCGCGCCCGACAACAGCGCCATGGATGGTTCCGATCCGTTTGAGCGCAGAAATGTCCTCAAGCTTGCGAACGAGACCGCTGGCGATGACAGGCGTCATTGTCGCAGAAGCCACGGCGGCAACTTCGGAAACCGGCAAGTCCGTCTCCTCGGCTTCCACTCCGACATCGGTGAAGAGAATCGCCGCCAACGGAACCCTGTCAAAGGCGCGAACGAAATCAAGCGTGTTGAACATGCTGGTATTGCGCCAACCGTCGGTCAGGACCTTCCCCTTGTACACGTCGACCGCAAGGACGACTTGATCCGGAAAACTCTTGGCAACCCGTTTGACAAGGTCGGGGGTTCGGACAGCGGCCGTTCCGATCACGATTCGACCAGCACCAAGTTCAACGCCCTCCCTGACTGCGTCTTCCGTTCGAAATCCCCCGGCCAATTGCACGGGAATTCCGGCCCGGCGAATGATCTCGATCACGAGGTCATGGTTTTCGTCGTTTCCGTCGATCGCGTCGAGATCGGTCAGGTGCATCCATACGGCGCCGACATCCGCGAATTCCTGTGCCTTGGCGACAGGGTCGACATGCCAGATCTGGGGATCATCGAGATTTCCGCGACGCAGGCTGACGCATCGACCATTCTTGAGTTCGATCGTTGGGTAAATCACCATTGCACATTCCTCCGTTATCCTCCGTTATCAGGAGAATCTGCAACCCTTGCGTTCATGACACCGTCATGCGCATTTGCCCCGGGATTCAACCGCAACCCGGGCGCAATGTCAAAATTTCCGTATCACTCTTGCGTCATTCCCGATCCGACGTGGCCAGGATTGCGACAACAGGGGGCGCAGTGATCATGAGGTTCATGCGCCGGTACTCGTCACAGCGAGGTGTGCATACCTGGCGGCAAAACAATCGAGTCTACCGCCGTTCAGGTCAGACACGTTGTTCCGAAGTCAGGGATACGTTCGTCGATGCGATCACCGGTCGGCAGAAATTTCGCTGCTATTCAGTTGAGGATTCGATATATTTGACAGCATCCTCAAACGTTTGAATCGATTCAGCTGCGTCGTCGGGTATTTCTATTCCAAATTCTTCTTCAAATGCCATGACCAATTCGACAGTGTCGAGGCTGTCGGCCCCGAGATCATCAATGAAAGACGCACCGTCCGAAACCTTGTCTTCATCCACGCTCAGCTGTTCGACAACGATCTTTTTCACCCGATCCGATACTTCGCCCATGTCCCATGTCCTTTTTTCGTTACTCGGGGAATACCCGGGTTTGCCAATTTTCAGTTCATCGCCCGTGACAGTTTCGGCGAACCCTGAATCGCATTCGGTGCGCTATACCACACGCCAACCAAATGGCAATCGCATTTGAGCCGGCACCAGGCGGGCACGAAGCGGCGGAACGGGCGCTCTCGTTACCCCTGCGGGCATTCGTCAAACCATGAGCATGCCACCGTTGACGTGAATGGTCTGACCGGTCACGTAGGACGCTTCGTCACTGGCCAGAAAACGAACGGCGGCCGCCACTTCCTCGACGGATCCGAACCTGCCGACCGGGATCGACTCGCTGTACCTTTTTGCGACGTCGTCGGGCAGCCTGTCCGTCATCGCCGAAACAATGAAACCCGGAGCAACACAATTCACCGTCACGCCACGGCTACCGATCTCCTGGGCCAGCGATTTTGCCAGTCCGATCATGCCCGCCTTGGATGCCGCGTAATTTGCCTGGCCCGAATTGCCCGTGAGTCCGACGACGGAGACAATGTTGACAATTCGTCCCCGGCGTTTCCTGATCATTGTTCGAATTGAAGATTTCATCAACCGCATCGCCGCCGAAAGATTGACGGAGATGACCGTCTCCCAATCGTCTTCACTCATACGTAACATCAGATTGTCCCGGGTGATGCCGGCGTTGTTGACAAGAATGTCGAGTCCGCCCATTGCTTCCGCCGCGCGTTGAGGAAGCGTGGATGTCGCGTCGCGGTCGGCCAGGTCGCAGACCAGGGGATAGGCCCGGTCTCCCAGTTCGCCGGCAAGAGCATCGAGAGCATCGACCCTTGTCCCCGAAATCGCGACGTGCGCCCCCCCTGCATGAAGATTCCGGGCTATGGCACCGCCGATTCCTCCGGAAGCACCGGTTACGAGGGCATGTTTTCCAGATAGATCAAACATGGATCACTCCTGCCGCTGTCGAGCCGTCACATTTCCGGGAATGCCCGGTCACACGAAGGCCAGTTCATTGACCAATGTCCGGACGTCATCGGCTGTCTCCACCGAACGGCAGGAAAACGTTCGGTCGGTCCGTCTGATCATTCCGGACAAGGCAGACCCGGGGCCGATCTCGAATCCGGTTTTCGCACCCAGGTCTTTCATGCGAATCACTGTCTCTCGCCATCGAACCGGCATCGTCACCTGCTCATGGAGCAAGCGGCGAACGTCTTCCGGATCGTCGGTCATATCGGCGGTGACATTGGCCAAAACGGGGATTTCCGGAGGTCGGATTGTTGCATCCTGAAGCGCGGCTTTCATCCGTTCCGCCGCCGGCCGCATCAGCGAACAATGAAATGGCGCCGAAACCGGCAGCAGAACCGCGCGCCTGGCCCCGTTTTCCTTTGCCATGGCGACTGCCCGCTCGACAGCGATTCGATGCCCCGAAACAACGACCTGTCCGGGGTCATTGTCGTTGGCAGCCTGACAGACGTCGTCACCTGCCGCCCTGCCC
>JAPOVX010000377.1 GCA_026707935.1 Paracoccaceae bacterium | reverse complement strand
CATGCCCCGGTCAAGCACCATGTGCCGCGAATTCGCAAGCCAGTCGCACAAGTGGAATCCGAGGATCCGTTCACGTCCAGCGCGGGCGAGCGAACTGTCCAGCAAGCTATCCCACCAGAAATGATAGACGTCGACCTCAATGCCGAGATTGGGTGCATTGACAGCTTCGCAGACATGAACCGCATCGAGACATGTCATCAGAACAGTGCGATTGCCGCCGAACATCGGGATCAGCGGTTCCGGCGCCAGGCGGACACCCATTGTCCCGGCGTACTCGTTTGCCGCCGCGACCTTTTCCGTGAGCCGCATTCGGCTGTCCCGCAAACCCTTCGATCCCGGCTCGGTGCCGCCCGTAACAACGGTCAGGACCCTGGCTTCAAGGCCCGCTGCCATGTCGATCGACGCCCTGACTTCGTCGTCGGACCCGGCACCGGGCCCGGCCAGGAACGGCGTGCGGCACAGCCCCGCTACGGCCATTCCTGCGGCACGCACACGTTCGCCGATTTCGCGTGATCGTGAGCCGACTTCCCGACTCCAGAAAACGAAACCGCCAAAGCCTCGCCTCGCGCAGGCGACGATGACCCGTTCGGGCGGCCACCCCGCGCCATGGCCGTCAAGATTGTGTCCGAGCATCGCCGTATTCAGGGCAAGAGCGGATATGTCGTGCGAGAAATCCCGCATCAGGGGCAGCCGTAAAGTGCGAGCAGCTTGTCCATTCTGCTTGTTGCCAGTTCCGGGTCCCTCGAGAGCCCGCATGTATCGGCGAGCCTGAAAATGCCGGAAAAAAATGGCAGGGGGCACATCGACTGCCCGCCTCCAAGCATGATGAAATGGTCCTGGAATCCGTTCAGCCAGGCGAGGAAGACAACCCCGGTCTTGTAGTACCTGGTTGGCGCCCGAAAGATCAATCGGGACAGGGGAACCGTCGGATCGAGAATCCGGTGGAACCCGTCGAGGTTTCCGGATGACAACGGCCTACCGCCTGGGCCGCGGCGGGCGCGAGCGGGTCGAATGCGCCGAGGAGCGCGTGGGAATACCCGCGATCGTCGCCCGCGATCAGCTCGGGGTAGTTGAAGTCGTCGCCCGTGTACATCCGTACGGACGAAGGCAGCCTTCGCCGCATGGCGATTTCCCTGTTCTTGTCGAGAAGGGAAATCTTGATCCAGTCAACCCGCATCCTGTTCCTGTCGATGATCCCCAGTGCGCAGTCCGGCGCATCTTCAAACCTCTCGGACCCCCAGTACCCCCTCAATTGGGGATCGAACATTTCACCCAGCCAATGAAGGATCACCGGACGGTCGCAGGCGGAAAGGACACGATCATGAACGTGTTCGTAATCTTCCGGTCCGCCGGCAATTCTGCACAGTTCGCGGCTGGCCATCAGGATGACCCGGCCACCAATTCCCTGTATGGCCTCGATCTGAAGCAAGTAGGCGCGCACAATGTCATCGAGCGTTCTGGCCGCACCGGTCTCCAGGTGGTCTGTCCAGGCCCCGTTGAACACCAGTGCTTCCGGAAGCTCTTTCCGTGTCCGGCTGATCAGCTCGAATGCACCGTCCCCATCCAGGCCCATCCCCCGTTGGGCAGTGTCCATGGCCTCCGCGATTCCGAGGCCCAAGTTCGCAAGATTCCGCCTGAATGCGGGCGGCGTCTCCCAGTCGGTGACGGGCGGCCCGGGACAGTTCCCTGTCCGAAAAGGGATCGGCGACAACATGGGCGGCGGCGAAAACGGGTCTGGAGGAACCGGGTGGCAAAAAGACCGGCTCGAGGGGCGTTCCCGTGAGGACGTAGTCATGCATGCGGCCCGAACTGTCGGGAAGCCTGGTTTTCATGGGTGCACCATGAGCAAACCGTGATCCATCCGTAGCAGAACTTCTGAACCATGAGGCCGCCGTCGGCCGAAGTCACCTGTCCGGTCATGTTCGGCAACTGACCGGTTGCAGGGGTGCTTATGATCTGACCGACTTCCTCCGAATTTCGACCCGCGGAAACAGCGTCAGCCCGTCTTTCATGCGCCGGACATAGCTGACAATGGAAGGCGCGGTCATGCCGGTCTCGATGATTCCCGGCTGAACGTCCAACACCGCGGCATTTTCCGCCCGAGCCTGTCGGCAAACGTCCTCGAAATCGCTGCGGCTGCCGCTTTCAACGCTGCGTGTTCCGCCCGGGGGGCGGCGACCGCGGTGGCGTTCGACGAAGTCACGTCGATGATCGAGTAGTACTGTTCGGTCGCGCGGAACCTCTCAGCTCTCCCGTCTGATGAAGGTGCGGACCAATCAGCGCGGGGGCGCCAACTACATCCGGGTTCCGTCCGGGCCGAACAGATGCACCTTTTCCTGGGACAGAAGAACACCAACCTCATCCCCTACCGAAAGTTCCGCGTTTTCGTACTGCAGAACGGTCAGGGTGCCCAGGTTCAGTTCGACCGAAACCACGGTGACCTGACCGGTTGCTTCTAGATAGCTGACTTGCCCGATCAGTTCCGCATCTGTCTTACCCCTCAACACTAGGTCCTCGGGCCGGATACCAAGGGTCAACCGGTCCTCTTCGGCCGCGCTTTCGGGCGGCAGAGGCGTCAACGTAACCCCACCCTTCCGCGTGACCAACCTGCCGTCCCGCACCATACAGTCGATCAGATTTATGGGTGGCGAGCCGATGAAGCTGGCGACAAAACTGTTGGCCGGGCGGTGATAGATTTCGAGGGGCCGAGCGATTTGTTCGACCCGTCCATCACGCAGCACAGCGATCTTGTCGGCCATGGTCATCGCCTCAATCTGGTCATGGGTGACATAGATCATCGTGGCGTTCAGACGGTCATGAAGCAGCTTGATCTCCTTGCGCATCTGCACCCGAAGCGCGGCGTCGAGGTTCGACAGCGGCTCGTCAAATAGAAACGTTTGCGGGTGACGTACGATGGCCCGGCCCATGGCGACCCGCTGGCGTTGGCCGCCTGAGAGTTCGCGCGGATGCCGATCAAGCAGATTCTCCAACCCGAGAAGGGCCGCCGTATTTGCCACGCGTGTCTGCTGTTCGGTCTTGGATAGCCGCTCGATGCGCAGCGGAAAGCCGATGTTTTCGGCCACCGACATATGCGGATAAAGCGCGTAGTTCTGAAACACCATCGCGATATCGCGGTCCTTCGGGGGCAGGTCCGTCACAGTTTCGCCGCCGATGGAAATCTGGCCGGAAGTGACCGTCTCCAACCCGGCCAGCATCCGCAGCAGGGTGGATTTGCCACAGCCTGAGGGGCCGACAAAGACAACGAACTCGCCTTCGGCAATGTCGACCGAGACATCGCGGATGGCGGCGACGGCGCCGAAGGACTTGGTGATGTTCTGAAACGCGATCTGGCCCATCTTACTTCACCCCGCCTCCAAGCGCGCCCGAAATGATCTGCCGCTGCATCGTCAGGAACACCGCGACCACCCTCAGGGCAAAAACCAGCGCGGCAGCCATCTGCAATTCGTGCAGCGTGAAATACTCTCCCCGGAAGGAAGAGATGCCGGTCGCCGCAGTCCACAGCTTGTTGGAGTTGATGAGTGTCTTGGCGAAGAGGAAATCGTGCCAGCTGGTCACGAAGCCATAGATGAAGATCGCCGCCATCCCCGGCCCCGCCAAGGGCAGCGCGACCCGCCAGAACGCTCCAAGGCGCGAGCAACCGTCGATCCGCGCCGCGCCTTCCAGATCGGGAGGGATGGTGTCAAAGAAGCCCTTGCTCATCCAGATTGCTAGCGGCGCAACAAGGGAGACATGGCCCATCACCATCCCCTGCATCGTGTCCAGAAGCCCCAAATCGCGATAGAGCATATAGAGCGGCACGACGATGCTGGTGGCCGGGATCATCTGCGTTGCGAGCACAGCCAGCATAAGCAACCCCGCACCCCGGAACCGCAACCGGCTGAGGACATAACCCATAACCGCAGGATGCGCCGAAAAGGACCGACAGTGAGGATGAGAGTGTCGCGACGATGATCGAGTTGCCGATCCACCGGCCCATGGGGCGTTCGGCAAAAAGGGTGACGAAGTTCTCGAACGCAAAACGTTCCGGCACCAGTCCAATAATGGCGCGGCTGAAACCCGTGGGGGTCAGAGCGATGACAAGCATCCAGTAGGTCGGAAACAGCACGATGCAGCCCAAGGACACGATCGCTGCCGCACGGGCGATGTTGCCTGCGGTGCTCTTGAGACGGCGGCGGAACCTGGGCGCGGACATCAGTCAGGCATTCCCCGGTCGCGCTCGGTCCTGTTCATCAGGCGCATATAGGCCACCGACATCGCAAGCGAGATCAACAGCGCCAGCAAGCCCAGCGCCGCGGCGAAAGAGAAATCGAGCTGCCTGAACGCGGTGTTATAGGTCATCACCGTCAGAGTCTCGGTTGCGCCCGACGGGCCGCCGCCGGTGAGAATGAAGATGATGGGAAAGGCCTTGAACCCCATGATCATCAGCAGAATGACGATCACAGCGAGGATATAGCGAAGCTGCGGCAGGGTGATAAAACGGAACTGCTGAAGGGCGCTGGTGCGGTCTGTGCGGGCGGCTTCGTAGAGTTCATCCGGTATTACGGCGAGACCCGCGAGGAAAAAGATATAGGCCACGGCAAACTCGTTCTAGACCTGCGCGACGATCAACGCAGGCAGGGCGGTGCTGCCGTCGATCAGCCAGTTGCGCCCTTCGACAAAGGGAAGGAAATCCAGGATGCGGTTGATGACGCCAAAATTGCCTTCATACATCACGCCCCAGACCAGCGCGGTGACGACTGCGGGCATGGTCCAGGGGAGCAGAAAGATCAGGCGGGCCAGCGCGCGAAACCGCACAATGCGGCGGATCAGAAGCGCCGCCGTCAGCGCCAGTAGGATCGAGCCGATGGCGGTGCCTGTCATATAGAGCGTCGACAACAGCACCGCGCGCCACGTGTCGGGATCGGTCAGTAGGCGGGCGTAATTGTGAAACCCGTAGGTGCCGAACGCTGCCGGACGGCGAAGGTTGATAGAGTCAAAGCTCAAAGCCACCGCACGCAGGATCGGCACGCCGATGACCAGCCCCAGTATCAGGAGCGAGGGTAGCAGCACAAAAAGGACAAAGCCGCCCTCTTCGGTCAGCCAACGCGCCAGCCGCCCCTGCTTTCGGCGGGGGCGGCGCGTCACCGTGTCATGTTGCCACAGACAGCCCGTCAGTTCGCGCAGCACGCTTCCAGTTCGGCCTGCGCCTGATCGAGCGACTCCTGTGCCGGAACATCGTTGCGCAGCGTTCGCAAAACGGCATCCACCAAGATCGGCCAGATCAGGTTGAACTCATCCGCGTGGCCCGGAATCGCCACCGGATGCGCCCCACCCGAGCTGGCGATATAAGGCTTCAGATAGGGTTGCTGGGCGATCTGCTCTTCGGTCAGCGCGTTCTTGCCGTAAGGAATGTAGGGACTGTAGTTCGCAAACTGCGATTGCAACTCCGAACTGGCTGCGGTCTTGAGAAACTCGAAGGCCGCATCCGGGTTGCCGCTGTCAGAACTGATAGCCAGCGCCATGTTGATGCCCCCAGTGCCCGGGCCGTCCCACGGATGCTGGGCGGACTTATAGCAGTCGAAGTCATCCGGGTTGTTCTTGCGGATGAACGGGAACAGCCACTGGCCGTCGATGGTCATGGCCGATCCGCCGGTGGCAAACAGGGCGCGCTGATCGGTTTCGGTCATACCCTGCGGCACCAGTCCTTCGGAGTAGAGCGCCTTCATGAAGTTCAGCGCATCCACCACAGGCTGCGAATTGACCGTGAAGTTGCCGTTCTCGTCCGCGTAGGAACCACCATTCGCAATGCTCCACATCAGCAGCATCTCATAGGTCGGATCCTCGTTCGCGTTGACCATATTCGCGCCGTAGCGCGCCGTAGCGCGTCACACGGCCCCCGTCGTCGCGCACGACCAGCTTTCGGGCGTGGTCGAGGAATTCCTCCGGCGTGGCCGGCGGGCCGGAAAGCCCGACCTCTTCGAAGTAGCAGGCATTATAGATGAGTTCAAGCGTGCGCCCCGTAACGGGCAGCGCATAGATTTCGCCATCCTTGCTGAGCGCGTCAAAGCCGCCTTCGACGATCATATCCTCAAGTCCCGCGGCTTTGATCTTATCTGTCAAAGGCATGACCAGCTTACCCGCCAGCATCTCGCCCAGGTTGTTGGGGTTGACGATGACGACGTCTGCGGCCGCGCCACTGGCGGCCTGAATTGTGAGTTGCGAGTAGTACTCGCTCGCCAGCGTATTGCGTGGCACAACTGTATAGCCACTGTTGCTGTTGTAGGTGTCCACCAGCAGGTGCCACCATTCGCCCATGCCCGGCGCGTCATAGTCGACGACCATGAAGTCGATTTCGTCCGCCGCCATTGTTGTGACGGGCGCCGCGGCGAACATGGCCCCGGCCAGAAAGGCGCTGGCTTTCCATAGCTTATTCATATCATTTCCCCCATTGAACACGTCCTGTTCGCGCAGGGGCGCCACGGTCGAGCGGACGCCCTCCGCATTCACTCTGCCGATGACCAAAGGTTAAGTGTTGCGCGGCGGCGAACCTAATTACTTTTGGAATAGCTGGATGACCGATTGTGCGGTTGGATCAGCCCGCACCCTCGATCCGGCGCCACAACCGGCCTTCAACATCCGAGCGGCGCAGCGACACGCCCAGCCCCGCACCCTGCGGCAGTGGAAGACGGCCTTGGTCCAGCATCTGCTCGACCGGTTGATCAATCAGCGGGATATAGCCAGGCTCAAGATGGAAATCGGGGAAGATCTCCAATGAACGGAAATTGGGGATGGAGGCCGAAAACTGCACGGCGATCACCGAAGCCAGCGTGGTGCCATAATTATGCGGCGACACGCTGGTGTTGTGAACCTCACCCATCGCGGCAATCCGACGGGCCTCGGCCAGGCCGCCTACATTGCAGATGTCGGGTTGCAGAATATCGACCGCCCCAGTGCCCAGCAGGCGATGAAATCCGTATCGCATATAGACTCGTTCCCCGGCCGCGCAGGGGATGGGCCGATCAAGGTTGCGCAGAGCATCCGGCGCTCCAGGGTCCATCGGTTCTTCGGCAAAACCGACATCAAAATGGGCCAGCCGCCGCAGCAGCGGGCGCATCTGATCGGCGTGCAGACCACCGCCAAGGTCCAGCAGAATATCGACCCCGGGCCCGACGGCGGCGCGCAGCTCCCTGACCCGGCCCACCGCAAGTTCAAGCAGCCCGGGATCGACCCGCCGCCTTATGGGGTGGCGGATCACGGTCTCCGGGTCCATCAGCCCGAGCGGATAGAGCTTGAGCCCACGCGCGCCCGCCTCGACCGCCCGCTGCCCGGCCTTTGCAAAATCCTGCGCGGTTTCGCAACCCATCCACCATCCATTCGCATAAGTGTCGATCTTGTCACGGAACGGCCCACCGAAAAGACTGTAGACCGGCACCCCAAGCGCCTTGCCTTTGATATCCCACAATGCGACCTCTATCGCGCTCATCGCGGCAGACGTGATCGCGCCGCCGCCCTTGGTCCAGTAGCCGCGCTCATATAGATTGCTCCAGATCAGCTCGACCGGTCCGGGGTTCTGGCCGAGTACGACGGATTGCACCAACTGCGCGACCATGGCTGCGGTGGCCTCGGTTCCCATCCCGTAAGCGATCCCGGCTTCGCCCAGCCCGCTGATCCCTTGGTCGGTTTCCAGTTCGAGGATGACGCCTGTCCGGTTGCCCACCGGCACCACGAATATGTTCGCCGCGACTATTTTCATCTGACCCTCATCCCCGTCCTGTCCGCCCCGCTCATGATCCACGGCGTCCAAGCGCTTGGCAAAGCACTATTTGTCCGAAGGGCCGTCGCATCAGGAATAGGTCATATGGAAATGCGGAACGTCGCGAAACATTTCCTGCATGCGGCGTTCCTCGTCCTCCATCTCGGCGATCAGCCAGTCACGCACGGCCACGACACTGGGGCGGATGGCACGCTGGCCCGAGGTCACGAGGTGATAGCCGCGGTCGCTTTCGATAACCGCGTCGGTCGCCGGCACCAGCGATTCGTCGATGATCAGCTTCGAGACGACCGAA
>JAPOVX010000127.1 GCA_026707935.1 Paracoccaceae bacterium | reverse complement strand
CTGGACCGCCATCGACATAGCTGAATGGCGGATTGATCTTGGCGCCCATACCTGAACTCGCCCAGGCATGCCGCATTGCCGGCCTCGGATGGGTATGGAGCGTTCCGGCGATCACCTCGGCAACCTTGTGGGGCGGCGCGTCGAGCACGTCCCGGTATGTCGCCTGGCCGGTCCCCGTACGTCTGGCCTGTGCCGTCATGGTTCCAGTTCCTTCCCCTATCCCATTAAATGCCGATCCGCTCGACTTCATCAAGCGAAACCTGCTCCTCGCGGCCGTCGTAGAGACGCGTCGTCTCCGTGCGGGCGTGCCCGGCAAGATACTGCGCCACCTCGACGCGTGCATCGGGATTCTCCAGGTAGGCGTCCGGGACTGTCCCGACCCGGTTGGTCCGCCAATCCTCCGCCACCTTCAGCGGTAACCGAACATGGAGATCTTCCCGTCACGCGCGAACCCGGATTCGTCGCTGGATTCGCGGACGAGGTCGCCAACATGTACGCAGGCGGGATCGTCGGGCAGTACGAAACCGCCGAACTGCTCGACACCCACTGCGTCCCTTACGCGGAACTGCTGATGAAACCGGTTGCCGTCATGTCGGGAAAGGGCCGTCTCCGTCAGTCCACCCTTTCGCCTTGGGCAGAGAATTCCGTGATCAGGTCGATCTGCGTCTTCAGGAGAACACCGGGTTGATCCCTGGAGCAAGGACTTCACGGAGAAGCCCGGAAGGGTGAAATCCGGCTACGGCGGCACGGCAGGGGAGGCCCCGCGCAGCGAACCTGCTCGGCTCTGCGCACATCCTGACCAGTTACGGGGCCAGGTCACGGCCGCGGAGACGGAACGCCATGTTCTGACATTCACCATCCCGGCCTGCCAGGACACGCCTCACGGAATTCCGTCGGCGACGGGCAACGTGACCGTCGCGCACAGTCCGCCTTCCGCGCGGTTCTCCAGGCGAATGTCGCCGCCGTGGCCACGCACGATGTCGCGTGCGATGGCAAGCCCGAGCCCGCTGCCCCCGGTGTCGCGGCTGCGCGACGCCTCGAGCCTGACGAACGGCTCGAACACCCGCTCCAGGTCGTCCTCCGGAATCCCGGGCCCCTCGTCCTCGATGATGACGCAGACCTCGGACCTGTCGCAGTCGATCCGCGCTGTCGCCCGGGCGCCGTGAACGGCCCCGTTTTCCAGCAGGTTCCGCAGCGCCCGTCGCAGCGCTACCGTCCGGCAGGTGACCAGGACCCTGCCGGTGTCCGCGACCGCGACCTCGTGCCCGAGCTCCGCGAGATCGGCGGCGACGCTGTCGAGGAGCGCATGCAGGTCCACCGTCCGCGTCTCCTCGCGATGCATGTCCTCGCGGATGAAGGCGAGCGCGTCCTCGGTCATCCGCTGCATCTCGTCGAGCGAGGCGTCGATCTTCGCCTTCGTTCCGGCGTCCTCGATGAATTCGGCATGCAGGCGCAGGCTCGTGATCGGAGTCCTGAGGTCATGCGAGATTGCAGCCAGCATGGCGGTTCGGTCCCGGACGTAGCGGTCCAGGCGTTGACGCATGCGGTTGAACGCGCGAACCGTTTCCCGGGTTTCCACCGGTCCGGCTTCGGGCAGGTCGTCTACCGCCTCGCCCCGGCCGAACCGGCCGGCGGCGGCGGCGAGGCCACGCATCGGTTTCGCGATCCGCCGTCCCGTCAGGACAGCCACGACGGCGATGCCGACTGCCGAAAGCAGGAAGGTCATCAGGAAGGTCCAGCCCCAGGGCGGCGCGCCCGGCGGAGGCGCCACCGCGACGTTCAGCCATGTGCCGTCCGGGAGTGCCACCGATGCCGTGAACCAGTCCGGCTTCCCGTGGCCCGGGCCGTCATCGTGGCCGTGCTTTCTTTCGTGGCCGTGGTTTCCGTCGTGGCCCCGGTCGTTGTCCAGGTGCCGCGTCCACAACGGCGCGACGCGGATCCGCTCCGGGCCGCCGCCGAAGGCGGCAGAGAGATCGCGGGCGATTGCAACGGCCTGTCTTCCGGTCTCGATCTCTCCGACCAGGGGGTCACGGCTGAGCAGGAACCGGGTGAGACCGGTGCTGGCTGCCGCGACCACGGCGTCGTGCAGCGCCGGCGGCGTGTCCGCGAGCAGCCGCGCCACTGTGACCGTGCGAAGGATGGCGTTGTCCCGCTGCGCGTGGCGCACCGCCTCGATGCGTTCCAGGGCGAAAAAAGCCACGGCGACACCCTGCGCGACGGCGAGTGCGATCAGCAGCAACAGCGTGAGCTGGCCCGCGAGGTTTTTCGGTGCGAGCCTCATATGCGTTCCACCTCCCCCACGAACCGGTAGCCGCCGCCCCACTCGGTGACGATGATCCTTGGGTTTTTCGGATCGCGCTCGATCTTGCGGCGAAGGCGGCTCACCTGGTTGTCGATGGCGCGGTCGAAGGGGGCGGCGCGGCGGCCTCGTGTCAGGTCGAGCAACTGATCTCGCGAAAGTACCATGCCGGGGCACTCCAGCAGCGCAACCAGCAGCCGGAACTCACCCGTCGAAAGCGCCATTACCACGCCGTCCTCGTCCACAAGTTCGCGTCGCCTGGCATCCAGTGACCAGCGGTCGAACCGCCAGGATCCCGCCGTTCGGGGCCCGCGCCCGGGCGGCAGGCTCCGTGTGCGCCGGATGACTGCCTTGATGCGCGCCAGCAACTCCCGCGGGTTGAACGGTTTGGTGACGTAGTCGTCAGCTCCCATCTCGAGTCCCACGATCCGGTCCGTGTCCTCGGCCATCGCCGTCAGCAGGATGACCGGGATGTGCGTCGTCTCGCGCAAGTGCCTGCAAAGCGCGAGACCATCCTCGCCGGGCATCATGATGTCGAGGACCACGAGGTCGACCGCCGCCGCGCGCAACGCCCGGCGCGCCCCGGCAGCGCTTCCGGCCACGGTCGCACGCACTCCGTGACGTTCCAGGTAGCGCGCGAGCGGTTCGCGGATATCCCGGTGGTCGTCGACGACGAGAACGTGCGGGGAAGCGTCCATGGCGAGAACTTACACCCATGCCCGGCGGCGACACAAAAAAATTGTAACAGAATGTACCGCATGGCCCCCTTGCCACCGCACGCGACACACTGGCCGCTTCGATACCATGGCTTTTCGATGTCCCCTGCCTACATTTCATTCCACGACCAACAACCGGTTCAGGAGTGGAACAATGAAAACGAAGACGAAGACAATGACTGCGATCGCCGTTGCCGCAGTGCTCGGCGGCGGCGCACTCGCCGCGGGGATCACCTACGCCAATCACCGCGACGGCGGCTTCGATGACGACATGGACTTCCTCGAAGGCGGGCATTTCGGGGTGACCGCAATGGAGGTGTTCGAGACCATGGACACGGACGGTGACGGCAGTCTCTCGCAGGTCGAGATCGACGAACTGCGCAACGCCCGCCACGCCGCGCACGATGCCAACAGCGACGGCAACCTCGATCTGGAAGAGTTCGCGGGACTCTGGCAAGAGACGACGCGCCCGCTCACTGTGCGTATCTTCCAGATGCTCGATACCGACGGCGACGCGATCATCACCCGCGCCGAGTACGACCTGCCGCTGGCCGATATTGTCAGGCGGTTCGACCGTGACGGCGATGGCGGACTCTCCATGAACGATCGCTGGCACCGCCACGGTGACCGCGGCCACAGGCGGAACCACGACTAGGAGCATCCCGGCGGCATCCCGGCAGACCGCCGTGATGCCGCCGGGTCCAGGGTTCCGTCGCGCGGAGAGCGGGATAATTCCGGAGGGCGCACCGGGAAGGCATATTTCACCTGGTCGTGGCCGGCCCCAGTTCAATCGCGGAGGTCACGACCCCTGGTCTCGTGGTTCGGATGACCGTTGCGGCCGGCGCTTGGGGCAAATCGAAACGACAGGCATTCCGTCCCGTTCCGGCAATCATTTCCGGCGCCTCTGGCACCGGGCCCGTCAGGCGATCGGTCCCTGTCTTCGGGCTCTCGCGTGAACCGATTCGCGAGGCGAACGAATACCGAAACCCCGGAACACCCGTTTCGAGAGACTTCCGGAAAAAAGCTGCGCCGGCCCGTTCAGGGCCGGCGCAATGACGACTGGGCTTACCGGCTTGCCCGGCGTTCGGACGGCCCGGTTGCGCAATGGGTCAGCCATGCAGTTCCTGAGCCAACCGAGTCCCGTCAGGAGCGGTCCTCTCCGCTGGCGGCATGACCGCGCTGGAATCCTCTGCGAGCGATTTCACCAGCCCCCACGTCATGGCCAGGAGCACGAATGAGATCGGAAACGCCGCGGCAATGGACGCCGTCTGGAGCGCACCCAGGCCGCCGGCGAGCAAAAGAACGCCGGCGACAAATCCCTCGCCAAGCCCCCAGACGACCCGGAAAACCTTGGGCGGATCGTCATCGCCCATCGACAGCATGGTCGTAATGACCAGCGTTCCGGAGTCGGAGGACGTGATGAACCAGGAGGCGAGAAGCAGTGTCGCCAGGGCTGACAGCGGCCAGCTGATCCAGCTCATGTCACCCATCCAGGATGTGGTGCCGAGATTGCCGATCGCCCCATAGAGAGCCGCTGGCAGATCCCAGCTCCGCACGGTTTCGATGATGCCCGCACCGCCGGCGACACCCGGCCCACCGACAGCGTTCAGTTCCTGCCAGATGGCGTTACCGCCAAACATGCACAGCCAGAAGAAGGAAATGGTCGTCGGGACGAACATGACCCCGACCATGAATTCGCGAATCGTCCGACCGCGGGAAATTCGGGCGATGAACATGCCGACAAAGGGCGCCCAGGATATCCACCATCCCCAGTAGAAGATGGTCCATCCCCCCTGCCAGGCGGCACTGCCAGGTTCACTGGCCGTCCAGAAGCCCATGGGTACGAAATTCCAGAGATAGTCCCCGATTGACGTCACGAAAAAGCTCATCAGCCACTGGAAGGGTCCGACGGCAACGAAGGTTGCAAGCAGGATAATGGAAAGCCAGATGTTCCACTCGGAGATGATCCGAATTCCGTTGCCAACACCCGAAACGGCCGAGACTGTGGCAATGACCGAAATCACCAGGATCAGGGTCAGCTTCGTCACGATTCCATCGCTGATGCCAAAGAGCACGTTCAGACCCGCGGCCATCTGGCTGACGCCGAGACCGAGCGATGTCGCCACGCCAAAGACCGTGCCGAAAACCGCCAGCAGGTCCACCGCATGCCCGATGGGACCATAGATCCGGTCCCCGATCAGCGGATGCAGGGACGACCGGAGCGTCAGCGGGAGCTTTTTCCGGAATCCGAAATAGGCAAGGCACAACCCGACAATGACGTAGACGGACCATGCATGGAATCCCCAGTGAAAATAGGTCACCCGCATGGCATCGATTCCGCGGGCCACGGTCATATCCAGGTTGCCCTGCATGTCCGCGTGCGGATTGTTCGGGTATCCGAATGCACCGGAATTGTCGAAATAGAAAATCGGCTCGGCAACGCCAAAGAAAAGGATGCCGATGCCGACGCCGGCGGAAAACAGCATCGCAAACCAGGAAAAGTTCGAGAATTCCGGCTTGCTGTCATCGTCGCCGAGCTTGATGGTTCCCCATTTCGAGCACATCAGGAAAACGCAGACGGCGAAGATGACGATGACGGCGGAAATGTAGTACCAGTTGAGAGCCGTCTCGATCCAACCTCGGATGGCTCCGTAGATCCCGCCAGCGAACTCCACATTAAGGACCGTGAACAGCACGAATGCGACCACCATCCCCTTCGCAGCAATTCCCATCCCCGGGTGCAGCCCGGTAAAGACTCCGGATCGTGCAACCAGATGTGCATTGTGATGATTGGTGGACATTGTTGACCCCCCTTGCCCCGATTACGTTGTCATAATTCCCTGCCCGAATTGCCTGAGTCCCCCGCACTCAGCACGAGCAGCGAATGCCGAAGTCTAAACGCTGGGCATTTGTCGGCACAAGTCATTAAGGCGTTCGTCAGCCAGCAGTTCTCAATATGGAGATTTGGACGCGTAAAATATTGTATTTATAGTTTTTTTATCAAACGGTGAGTTTTCTTGCGTTGCGTGACGCCTGCCCTTCCGGAGGGCCGGTAGTGATTCGGAAATGCAACCCCCGTTGATTTTCAACGATTTTCCCCGAATTCAGCCCCCAGGGGATGCACCTGGCGGCCTTTCCGCATTCATCACCAGGTCGCCCTCCTTTCCCGTCCATCAGAAGCTGCTCGCGGAACGCCGCGGTCTCTCGAACTGCCCCGCGTTCTTGGGAATGGGGACGATCCCCCGTGGCCACCAGGTACGGAACCTCCTCGACCCGGCGCCGCCACAGCATTTCGACGCGGTCATCATCGACGTCGCCAGGGACCTCGAATATCGCGGCAGCCGTCGGAGCGGCCTCAACCACGAGACCCTGATCGCCCTCGGCGGCACGGTGCCCTTGAACTCCCGCAGGATCGGTTGCCCGAACTGCTCGAACCGGGCACGCAACAAGGGAACCGATGATGAGACGGGTGGGGCACGACCATGCGGTCCCCGGCGCCGCCATCGTCGGTCCGGGACAGGTCGCGGCGGTACCGTTGCCGGTGGAGATCATCAGGCCGCGGGATGAAACGGCCCGAAAGTCACCGATACGTCAAGGGTGCCGATGCCATGCCTGCCGTCACGTGCTGGCTCAAGAGCCGGAGGTCAGTGGACTTCCTCCGCGGGAATGTCCGAGTGCTCGTGGCTGACCGAAAATTTCGGAAACGGGCAGCACACTCCCGGTAGCCGGCTCCCGGCATTGACATCAGCGTGTGGTTCGGCAACAGTTGGATACCTTTGTCTGACGCGTCACCCCGGAGCAAATTTCGAAGTCGAATCCGTCGTGTGAAACTGCAAATGACGTCCTGGCCTTGAATTTGCCCGATTCGTCGCTGCCTGCGTGCCGCCGATGAATTTATGCCCGTCGATCGACCGCGGCCGGCCATGCAAACCGTATTGAACATCGCTAACCGGATCGCCTTGATCGTTGCTCTCGGCATCGCGTCAGGTGCCTTGGCATCACTGGCCGCCATCGGTTTCGTAGAACTGGTTGCCGTCCTGAATGAATGGTTTCTGATTTCCCCGCGCAGCCGTTTCATGGTGGACGATCAACGGTTGCTGCTTCTCGCAACGATCTGCGTTCCCGCGACGGGCGGGCTTGTCGTTGGACTCATCCACAGGACGATCCCGGGAAGACGTTCGCATGGTCCTCCAGATATCATCCGGTCCGTTCAGACGATGGACGGCCGAATTCCTGTCAAAACCGGACTCCTCTCTGCGGTAGCCAGCATCGTGTCTCTCGGTGCCGGCGCATCAGTGGGCCAATATGGGCCGCTTACGCACCTCGGGGCAACGCTGGGCTCTCTTGTTGCCCGTTTCAATCAGGACAACCGGTGGATGGCGACAGTCGGGGTAGGCTGCGGCGTTGCCGCCGCGATTTCAACCGCATTCAGCGCTCCCATTGCGGGGATCATCTTCGCGCATGAGGTCATACTCAGACATTACTCGCTCCGCGCCTTCGCCCCGATCACGGTCGCGGCCACGGTGGGGCATGTCATGGCCGATGTCGTCTTCGAACGCCCCCCGTTGTTCCGGGTAGAGGCCATAAACGTGAATTTTGCGCCCGAGTTTCTGGGGTTCATCGTCGTCGGAATAGTCGGTGCGTTCATTGCCGTGATCTACATGCGCTCCATTTTGCTGGCAAACCGGATCGCGCAACGGCTGCCCGTCGCGGATTACCTGAAGCCGATGCTGGCCGGGGCCATCCTGGGATTGGCCGCGATCTGGCTACCCGACATTCTCGGTATCGGAAAGGAAACGCTTCGCTTTGCCGTCATCGATCATGCGTTTGCCCCCGGAGAACTGGCGTTTCTCCTGGCCGCAAAGCTTTTGGCAACTGCCCTGTGTATCGGATTCGGGTTTGCTGGCGGGGTTTTCAGCCCATCATTGCTCGTTGGAATCCTGTTTGGGGCGTTGGCAGGAAACGGTGCGGAACTGGTACTCGGTGATCTACGTTCCGATCTCGCCATCTACGCGATCTGTGGCATGGTCGCGGTGACGAGTGCGGTGATCGGGGCTCCCCTTACAACGATCCTGATCGTGTTCGAACTGACACGAAACTACGATCTTGCGACGGCCGCAATGGTCAGCGTG
>JAPOVX010000066.1 GCA_026707935.1 Paracoccaceae bacterium | reverse complement strand
CTGGAAGAACTTGCAGTGGGAAGAGTTCGCCCTATGGAAGGCCGAACGGATCGCCGCAGGCTAACCAACAAATTTGGCGTACACCCAGTAACAGGTTACCTGTTGATTGAATACCCATCCCTTGATTACCTTCACCAACGCGCGTTCGAGGGCTTCCGGATCGTTGATGGAATACGACGCGACACCATTGGATTCGTTGCGAGTGCCGGTATGGCCAGGCGGATAGAGGCGAAGGAGTCGACGAGCAACGGGTGGCAGTGAAACGGCGTCGCCAGTCAAGCGGCAAACTGCCACGCGATTTCAACGAACTTCCTCGATCATTCACACACGGTGCCGTCGCCATCACCGTCGCGCATGTAGCGATAGGCAGGATGATCGCGATGAACCGGGGTTATACCGTGCCTGCGCGCTTCCTTGCAGGTAATGCGGCCATTCCCGTTGTCGTCGTAACGCGCGAGAACGTCATCGATGTCGTCCTTTGACGAGGCATCGACGTTCCGGTCCCTTGTTATCATCGCACGGCAAACCTTTGGTTCCATACCCGTGTGTTCACAACCGGACAGAATCCCTTCCAGGACCTCCGCTTCGCGACGATCAATGGTAAGGTCATAGGCGCGCCGGACTTCCAGGATCCGGGCCGCGAACCAGCATCGATTGCGGTCCGGCAGCCATTCCGCAGCATCCCTTCCACTTTTTTTGTGGCGGTTCACGCTCGGCGAAGCAAGGGTGAGATTACGAAGGTCGCGAGCGAAACGCATGCGTGTTGCCCGATCCCGCGAACATAGCCCCGAGTCATGGGCCTCGCTGGTACTGACAATGTGTTCGATATCGGTCTCCGACACCGAGGAAAAACACGTGCCCGTATAGGGACCGTAGACCGAACCCAAGTTACGGACGATCTCCAGTTCGACCGACTGGGGATACCTGTAATCGCTTTTCCTGTCATACTTGGAGCAGCGGTCTTCAGGCGCGACTGTCAGCCCGCGCCAGGTTTCCGCCCGGCCGGCGGTCGAATCCGCCGCCAGGGCAAGGACAATCGTCGCGGCCGCGACGAGACCCGGCATATGCCGGGCGTTGGAAATACCGGCCATGTGGCTCCAAGTCGTGAACATCTGCCGAAATCCCGAATTATTGAGCATCAATGCGCCGCGAATATGCCCGGCGCCTGTACCGAGCCGAGGCCTGGCATTCTGACGTTGGAACGGCCCGGCACGGATGGCTGTTTCCCGATCGCAAGCCTCACGAGCCGTAAACGAATGACGGCAACCACAGGGCGATCTGGGGAAACGTGAACACCAGCGCCAGGCCGATCAGCTGGATGACCATGAACTGCATCATGCCGAGATAGATGTCCTTCAGGTCCCACTCGGGCACGACACCCTTGAGGAAGTAGGCAGACAACGCCACCGGAGGACTGAGCCATGCGGTCTGGAGATTGACCGCGACCAGGATTCCGAACCAGGTCAGATTGACGCCGAGCTTGTCAAGCGCTGGAATCAGGATCGGGATGATGATCAGAACGATCGGCACCCACTCAAGCGGCCAACCGAGCAGGAATATCAGCGCCATGATGATGATCAAGACGACTGTCTCGGACAGGTCCCAGACGAGCAGTGCCTCGGTCAGCATCGTCGGCGTGCCGAGGCGCGAAAACACGGCACCGAAGAAATTCGACGCGGCAACCAGGAACAATATCAGTACCGTGATCTCTAGCGTCTTGATCAATGCCGAGTAGAGGGACCGCACCGACAGTTTTCGGTAACACGCGGCAAGCAGCAGTGCGCCGAACGCACCGCATCCGGCCCCCTCCGTAGGCGTGGCCCAGCCGAAGAGGATCGACCCGAGCGCGAACGCGACAAGCGCCGACGGCGGGACCAGCCCCATGAAAAACTCGTACCAGAGGTCGGAGAAATAGAATCCGGCAGGCCTGGTCTTCCTGACCCAGAGCGATCCGAAATACATCACCGCCATCCAGGCCGCCGGCACGACAGCCCAGGAAAGCGGAAAAAACCCGGTCAGGTTTCCGGCCAGCGCCATGACGACGAGCACGAAGAACACCAGGATCGAACCGATGACCGTGACCGCCTCGAGCCAGTAGTAGGGCGATGTTTCCGGTCGCTCTTCGGGTGGAAGAACCGGCCCGAGAGACGGGTCCAGCCAGCAACGCAGGAGCGAATACCCCGCGTAGAGGCTGGCAAGAAGTACGCCCGGAACAATGGCCGCGGCGAACAGATCGGTCACGGGAACTTCAAGGACCGGGCCCATCACGACAAGCATGATCGACGGTGGAATCAGGATGCCCAGGGTTCCACCTGCCGTAATCGTGCCTGCAGAAAGCCGGACATCGTATTTGGACCGGTTCATGGTTTTCGCGGCCATGATTCCGAGAATGGTTACCGAGGCGCCGACGATGCCGGTCGCCGCGGCAAATATGGTGGAAACGAACAGGACGGCGAGGTAGAGCGCGCCGCGGGTCCGGGAAAGCATGAGTTGCACCGCGGTGAACAGCCGCTCCATGAGACCGGCCTGCTCCATCAGGATTCCCATGAAGACGAAAAGGGGAACGGCGGCCAGCGTCTGTTCCAGCATGACGCTGTTGAACTGCAGAGTCTGGAGGTAAAAGACCAGCTTGGTGCTGAACCCCCAGCTTCCAAAGGCGAAGCCCAGAAAAACCAGGGTGAAGGAAATCGGGAATCCGACAAAGATCGCGAAAAGCATGACCGCGATCATCGCCACCCCGATCCATTCGGGAGCGAGGCCGCTTGCGCCGGTCGCCTCAAACACTGACGAAAGCAGGGAACCGATTCCGCCCAGTGGCAACACGCCCGGGTAGAAGATCTCCACGAAAATTGCAGCAAGGATGAGACAGTAGAACGGTACGAACAGAAGAAATCGCTGCTCGCGCCGCCGCCCCATGGCGTGAAAGCACTTCAGGATTTCGGATATCCCTTGCAGGATCAGGAAAAACGCACCGAGTGGCATCGCCGTTCTCGCGGGAGCAAGCGGAGCCATCATCGTCGTGTCCATCGACCGCTCCCAGATGATCCACGCCTTTAACGTGTACTCGGCCGAGATCCAGAAAAAGAACAGCATGGCGGGGAAGTAAAACGCCAGGTAGAGCAGCGCATCGACGGTCGCCTGTGTACGTCGCGACCAGTTGCGATAGAGAAAATCGGCACGGATATGAACGCCGCGCATCAGCGCGTAGCCGGCTCCCAACATGAACAGGGCGCCAGCAAACATCCGACTGACTTCATATGCCCAGAGCGTTGGCGCCAGGAACAGTTTCCTGGCGACGACCTCGTAAACCATCGCGACAACGACGGGTATCAGCAAGAGGCAGGTTACACGTCCGACCTGCAGGTTGGTGACATCGATGAACCGGATGACCTTTCGCATCCAGCCTCGCATATCCTCCGGAGTTTCGCCGACCTCTCCGGATCGTCTTTCCGCAATCAGCTCGTCAGTGACATCCAGGTCATCGGGGTCGGTCGAATTGGTCATCGGATCATTCTTCATGGCGTCGTGCAGGCATGCGCCGCCGTTCGTCACGGCAACGCATGCCTGCATGATATTGGGCCGGCCGCGCGTGCGCCACCCGCGGCCGGTCCTGGAACAGCACTATTTCACGCTGTCAGCAAATGCCTTTCCGAGACTCGCATTCGATGCCTGTGCGCCGGCCCAGAATGGCACCGCTATTTCAGCGAAATCCTTCTGGCTTTGCCAGACTTCGGCAAAGAAGGCGTTATCGGCCGCGTTCTTCTCGAGACTTGCTTTCGCGGCATTCATGTATGCCGGGAAGTAGTCAGCGGGCGTATCATGAAGAATGACACCGTGGTTTTCGGTGAGATCCTTCAGCGCCTTGCCGTTTTCGTAGATCCGGTAGGACATGGCCTTCGACAGTGACGCGTTCGCTGCCACTTCGATTGCCTTCTTCTGGTGATCCGTCAGCGAGTCATAAACGTCGCCATTGATGTACACGTCGGCATTGACGACGACCTGATGGAGTCCCTGCAGGTAATAGTGCTTCAGCACCTTCTGGAACCCGAAGACCGAGTCAGGTTTCGGACAGCACCATTCCGCGGCATCAATGGTCCCCTTTTCGAGGGCAGGCAGGATGTCTCCGCCGCCCATGGCGACCGACGCGACACCGATGTCCTTGTAGGTCTGGCCAGGAATCCCGGGAGGCGTGCGGAAACGGTACTTGCGGAAATCGTCCATGGACGCGATCGGCTCCTTGAACCATCCGAGCGCCTCGGGACCGACCGGCTGCAACATGAAGCCTTTCACGTTCACGCCCATTTCATCCCAAAGGCGATCATAGAGTTCACGGCCGCCCCCGTACTGGAACCAGCTCAGAAATGCGATGTTGTCGATTCCCACGCCTGCCCCGGCGACAGGTGAACCGAACAGCATGGCTGCCGGGTGTTTTCCTGACCAGTAGTGCGTCCAGGCGAACCCACCTTCGATCAGGCCTGAGTCGACTGCATCGAGGGTCTCGGCGACACCGACAACTGCCCCGGCAGGCAGCACCTCGAAGTTCACCTCGCCGTTGGTCAAAGCCGCTACGTCAGCAGCAAATTCCTTCAGCATGACGACCTCGTCAGCCGTGGCCGGAATCACTGATTGTACCCTGATCGTAACTTCGGCAGCCACCGCCGAAGCCAGCAGCGCGACGCCGGCGAGCGCCCCGAGCGTCCGAGCGACAATTTTGTTGCGATGATACATGTTATCCTCCGATTGGATTAACGCCTTCATTCCGTTGCGAATGCATCCACCCCTGAAGGCACCGGGGCAGAGCCAGGCGGGACAGTTCGGAAGGGAACCATCCATTTCCCGGGCCTGTCGTGACGATCAGGCAACGGGTTTCCCGCCAGTCGGTTCATGTCGCGCTCCATAACCCTGCCAAGAGTCCGGCCATTTCCGGCCAGCCGTCATAGAGCATCATGACAGTCAAATAGATGAGAAACAGGAGTCCAAGCCACGACAACCATCGGTATCGGGCCAGAATCCGCATGATGAGCGTTGCGAATACCGCCATGAACAGGATCGCAAGCGCCAGTCCGAAGACCAGGAGAGCGGTGTTTTCCCGGGCGATGGCGGCAACTGCGACAACATTGTCGATCGACATGGATACGTCGGCGAATGTGATCGTGATCAGTGCGCCCCACAGGTTCCTGTTTTCGCCACCCTCGGTCGCATCGAAGTTGTGTGCGCCCAGTTCAGCTTTCCTGCCGTGGGCTTTGAGATCCCGGTAGAATCTCCAGCACACGATGGCGAGAAGCAGCCCTCCAAAGAACAGGATACCGGGTATCTGCAGCAGGATCGTCGCCAAGGCAGCGAACAGGATTCTCAATCCCGCCGCGAGCGCCATGCCGAAGGCAATCGCACGTCTGCGCAAATCCGGAGACAGGCCGGCGGCAGCCATTCCGATGACAAGGGCGTTGTCGCCGGAAAGGATGATGTCCGCGAACACGATCTGCAGAATATCGAGCGCCGTTTCCGTCATCCCCGCATGTCCTCAAGAATCAGGTCGGATGCTTTTTCGCCGATCATGATCGCCGGCGCGTTCGTGTTTCCTGAAACAATCCTTGGCATGATCGACGCGTCAGCGACGCGCAACCCTCTAACTCCGTGTACCCTGAGGCGCTCGTCAACGACCGCCATCGCGTCACCATCCGGACCCATCTTACAGGTTCCGGTCGGGTGATAAATCGTTGTCGCGGTTTCGCGTGCCCAGTCCAGCAACCCGGCGTCATCGTCGTCACCGATTTCGGAACCGGGCGAATATTCTTCAGTTATGTGAGACTTCAAGGGCTCGTGGCGCGCGATACGGCGGGCGATGCGAATTCCCTCGACGATGATCCTTTGATCGGTTTCGGTGGCAAGGTAATTCGGGTGAATTGCGGGTGAATCCTCGGGGTTCGCGGACCGGAGACAGATTCTGCCTGTGCTTTCCGGCCGAAGCTGCAGCACGGATGCCGTAAAGGCCGAAAACGGGTGAACCATCTGACCCGGAGAATCTGCACTGAAGGGCTGTACGTGAAACTGTATGTCAGGCGTCTCCAGTTCGGGTCGAGTCTTCAGGAACCCGGTACCGAGACTGGCCGCCATCGTCATTGGCCCCCGGCGGGTCAGTACGTAACGCATGCCGATCAGGGCCTGTTTGACCGGGTTGTCGATTTCGGTGTTGATCGTCGGCAAGTTCGTTCGGTAAACCGGCCGGGCCTGCAAGTGATCCTGGAGGTTCTTTCCCACTCCGGCGAGCTCGGTATGGACTGATATTCCTTGTTCAGCGAGTTCTGCACCGTCTCCAATCCCCGACAGCATCAGGATCTGCGGGGACCCGATCGATCCTGCCGAAAGAACGACTTCACGTCTTGCACGAAGTTCGATTTCCTCGCTGCTACCTTTTCGCCTTGCGGCGACCCCGACCACGCGTCCGTCACGAAACTCGAGTCGACGCGTCCGGGTATGTGTGAAGATGGTGAGGTTCGGACGTTTCCGCGCCGGCTTGAGGTATGCGACCGCGGTGCTGCATCGCCGCCCCCGCGAGGCGGTTTGCTGAAAGAAACCGACGCCTTCCTGATCCAACGAATTGTAATCAGGGTTCTTTCGGTACCCCGCGTTGGTCGCCGCCTCCATCCACAGGTCGACAACCTGAAGCCTGAGTCGCATCGGAGACACGATCAACGGGCCATCCGTGCCTCTTTCGGGGCAGTCGACAGAGTTTCCGGTCCAGGTCTCCGACCGCTTGAAATACGGCAAGACGTCGTCCCAGGACCATCCACGGTTGCCGAATTGCCGCCAATTGTCATAATCCTGACACTGGCCTCGGACGTAGAGCAGCCCGTTGATCGAACTTGATCCGCCCAGGACCTTTCCACGTGGCCAAGGAATCGATCGCCCGTTCAAACCCGGATCGGGAGAGGTCTGGAAACACCAGTCTGTCGAAGGATTTCCCATGGTCTTGAAGTACCCAATGGGAATGTGGATCCAGGGATTGCGATCAGGTCCGCCCGCCTCCACCAGTGCCACCCTGTGCCGGGAATCAGCAGACAACCGGTTTGCAAGGACGCAACCAGCTGAACCCGCACCAACGATGACGAAATCAAATTCCATTCGATTTTGCCTAAAATGAGATTTTTTGTCCCAATTTTAGTTTTTTGGTGCCATATACCATACTCCGACGAACGACAAGACATGTAATTGGGGAGATCCCGGGGGCCGAAATGCCGGACGAACGACGAATCCCGACAGGAATGAGAAATCTCTTGATCATCGAGGCGCTGTCCAGGGCATCCGGGCCGGTGACGCCAACCGAGTTGAACCGAAACCTCGAGCTTCCCAGGCAGACCCTTCACCGCCTCTGCAATACGCTGGTTCAGGAAGGCATTCTTGCACGAGAACCCGGTGGCAAGCGGCTTCGTCCCGGGAGGAGACTGCGAAGTATCGGCACCGGAATTCTGAATGTTTCGCTGTCTCACATGGCCCGACGGCAAATCCTGGAAGGAATCGCGGCGAAAGTGGGCGAGACCGTCAATTTCGTCGTACCCGGCGAATCCGGCATGCACTACATGGACCGCGTCGAGACCGACTGGCCGGTGCGCATTCAACTCCCGGTAGGCACGGAGGTGCCGTTTCATTGTACGGCAAGCGGCAAGGCATTCCTCTCCAGCATTCCCTTCAAACGGCGGAAGTCATTCATACGCACGCTTGACCTGAAGAGGTTTACTCCAAACACGCACACGAACCACGACGCGCTGATCGAAGACACCGAGCGCGTTGCCTTGAGAGGTTACGCTCTCGACGAAGAAGAATTCATCGAGGACATGAACGCGATCGCGGTACCGGTTACGGATGACAAGGGGCGGTATGTCGCGTCACTCGCTTTTCACGGCCCCAAGCAGCGCCTGTCCATTGAAACAGCGATCGCCAACGTCGGTGAAATCCGCGAGGGATCATTGGCCTTGAGGGCCGCCCTGGACCTCTGACACAATGGAGTCGTTTGCGGAAGCATCTGTGTTTGGAGTCAATGCCGATTTAGGGCCAAATCCATGATTTTCGATCTGTCATCGGAATGTTGTCCCTGACTTGTCCACAGGTCTGATTTTCAACCGACACCCGGTTCCGGAGCAATGACCGTCCAGTTCCGGTCATCGCGTACGAGCACGTTGGCGAGGATGACCAACTTGCGCATGACCGCAGTCAGGGCAACCTTGTGCGCTTTGCCTTCGC
>JAPOVX010000107.1 GCA_026707935.1 Paracoccaceae bacterium | reverse complement strand
GCATTTCATGGAGATTGTGACGGGTCGCGTTGCTGGTCCGGGGGTCTTCCACCCCGTCGAAGATTGGTGCGAAGTCCTCCATTGTCCTGCTTCATCCCTGCCTCAGGTTTTTGTTTTTCAGCGGGGAATCATGCAATCACTCAGAAGCCAAGACGAAATATTTTCAAACGCGATTGCCCTGCCGAATCCCTGGCGGCGGCTTGACTTCGTGGTGGCGGGGGTTTATTTCCATCTGCGGGGCGCCGTTTTAGAGTAAAATTTATCATTGCCCCCTTTCCGAGGCCCGTTGCGTTAGCGCGGGCCTTCGTGTTTCAGGAGGTGCCGGATGACGTATTTCGCATATCTTGACGAGTTTGGACATATCGGTCCCTACGTCAGCCGCACAAACCCAAAATACAAGGAAAGCCCGGTATTTGGTCTTGCGGGTTTTGTCCTTCCGGCAGACGAAGTACGCAGTTTTGGGACGTGGTTCTTTCAGCGCAAATGCGAGCTTCTCCAATTTGAAATAATTCGCTCGGGAGAACACCCCGCCCTTTGGGAGAAAAAAGGTTCGAGCCTGTATACGGTTGCCAACGTAACGCGATATCCAGAACTCTTAAGATTCACGAACCGTTTGTTCAACAAGATCGAGAGGCTGAATGGCTTCGTGTTTTATGTTGGGATCAAAAAGACCGCCTCACCCAACACACACAATCCGAATCGACTTTACGCGAGGATCTTTCTTGAAGCGATCAAGCGAATTGACGGTTTCTGCAACCCACCAGAGAATTTCGTCCTGTTTTTCGATGAACACAACCAACGCTCGGCACTGCTAACAGAGGCCACGAAAAGCATGTATCGGAGGACTCGACGTCGGCGACATCTCATTGAGCCGCCCTTCCATTTGGAAAGCCACCGTTATCAGACGCTCCAGGCGGCCGATTGGATTGCCGGGTTGGTGGGGCGTTTCGGAGCGTTTTGGGCTGCCCCGGCGGACTACCCTGAATATGACGTGTTTCTGGAGCGCTTTGGAAAACATGTCAATCGCGTCAGCCGTCATAGTGGGATCAAAATCTGACGACCTAGTGCATGGCCTATGAGCTAGCCGCCCTCAGCCGGGCGCGAACACTATACGTCGGACTCGAAAACGAACTGAACGACGTTGTCGCCATGGCGCACGGGGTGATGACCGAGACGAAGAACAAAGGACCGGATCGGAAAGCCCGCAAGGAATGAGGCGGCAAAACTCAATCTGGAGCAGCTTTCCGATAACGTCCTCTTCGAGACCTTGCCTGAAGGCATGTCGCTCATCGTCGACAATGCGGAGGCCTTCGACGAAACTGACCGCGATTTATACCGGACCAAGGAATTCCGTGTTTTGAAAATCATGCGCCGCTTCACGGAGTAAGAGGACGCAAAGGTCCTGATCCTCATCGACAATGTACGGTGTCCAGACAACTCGGAACAAAGGGCGCCAGTGCTGAAACGTTTCTACGGCCATGTCGCCAAGCGCATTCATGCCATGGCATGCAAGTATCCGAGGATTGCTTCTTTCGGAGAACTTTCGGATCTAGTCGAGAGCGAGTGTCGCCCTTGGTATCTCGATGGGCCGAACGGAGTTGACTGGATCATCCCAAACTCGCTTTTGGGAAAGCGCGAACACGACCTCTACGTCGATTCTGTATTGGACGTGACGGGCGCCGCCGGCGAGTGCTACTGGACTGCCCCGTCCCCTCAGTTCCGTTTCCTGTCGGAAAACGCAGAATCGGACTGCGTCAGGCTCGTCCAGCCCCTCGCCGAAGCAGTCGCCCTTTCGGCCGGCGGCCTCACCGAAACCGCCGATTTCTGGAGAAGCCTCGCGCCGGCGATGTACACCGATCGCGGGCAAATGCGCGGCCTGATTATCGAAACGCTCGACAGTCTCGCACTACGCTACGGCCCCGTTGAAAGGGCGCCCGCACGGTTCGTCGTCTCGCACTGGCCGTTTCCGTTGTGGCCGCTGACCATGAAGGAGGCCCGCCCGGATGACGGCGACCTTGTCAGCGGCTGTGAAGAACGGAAACGCACGGTGGAATGGATCGACGAGACCGAAGCGAAGCGCGAACCGAAGCCAGAAATATCCCGGGCCAAGGTCGAGGATCTAAGCCATGCCTACGTGGCGCGGGAGAGCAATGTCGAGGCGCATGCCAACTACAGCGGCGGGTCCAAAGGCAGAGGGCTGCGGACCCGGTCGTCCGCCGACATCGCGAGGGATTTCGAATTGGCGTTCCATGCGCGTGTCAAAGGCATGCTGAATGCGCTGAGCGACGAGGTACGGATAGCACTGGTGGCGCTGGGCTGGTTTGCCGGGGCGCAAATCGCGGTGTGACCGCGTGGCATTCGCGGACCGAACCTGGGGCGCGACTGCGCACACCGGCCCCATGTGTTCCTGCAATTTCGGCGTAACCACCGGTTTTGACATCCACCGGGCATGCTGCAACAGTGCGACGGTCCGCGGTTCTGGAAACCTGCCGAATGCAGGGATCGAAACGTGGGCCATGTGCTTCCTCGCTCAAGCGAAAGAGACGCGCGATGCCGATACCTGATCCCATCCGCCAGTCCATCCGTCGCGCCCGGCACCAGCCGGAAGAAACCCTCATCAAGGCTCTCATCGAAGAAGCCGGTATTCCCGAAATCCTTCGCGCCAGGGCGTTCGAACGCGCTGTGAATCTCATCGAGGCGATCCGGCGCGACGGGCAACACGGGTTCATGGATGATTTTCTCGCGGAGTACGGGCTTTCGACCGACGAAGGCATCGCGCTGATGTGTCTTGCGGAAGCCATGCTGCGCGTCCCGGATGCGGCGACGGTCGATGCCTTGATCGAAGACAAGATCGCGCCATCGAAATGGAGCGAGCATCTCGGCAAATCCAGTTCGGCATTGGTCAACGCATCAACCTGGGGCCTCATGCTCACCGGCAAGACACTCGCGGACGACGGTCACGGAATCGCCGCCACGTTGCGTGCGGTACTGAAACGCCTTGGCGAACCGGTCATACGCTCCGCAATCAGGCAGGCCATGCGGGAAATGGGCCGCCAGTTCGTCCTCGGACAGGACATAGACCAGGCCCTGTCACGCGGCAGGACGAAGACCGGCCAAGGGTTTACCTACTCCTTCGACATGCTCGGGGAAGCTGCACTGACGGCCACGGATGCCGAAACGTACTTCACGTCCTATTCCAGTGCCATCTCCCGTATCGCGTCTGCCTGTCACGGGTCCAATCCTGCCCGCAATCCGGGCATCTCCATCAAGCTCTCGGCCCTCCACCCCAGGTTCGAAGTGTCACAGCGTGGCCGCGTCGCGGGCGAACTCGTGGAAACGGTTGCCTTGCTTGCCCGGCAGGCTTGCGATTCCGGGATGGGATTGAACATCGATGCCGAAGAGGCGGATCGCCTGGAATTGACCCTCGACGTGGCCGAAGCCGTTCTGAGGGATCCGTACTTCAGGGGATGGGACGGGTTCGGAATGGTTGTCCAGGCATACGGCAAGCGGGCCGGTCCGGTTATCGACTGGCTTGCTTCGCTTGCAAACGACCGTGATTGCAGGTTGATGGTTCGATTGGTCAAGGGCGCGTACTGGGATACGGAGATCAAGCGCGCCCAGGTTGACGGCCTGTCCAGTTTTCCTGTCTTTACCCGCAAGGCGGCAACCGACGTCAGCTATCTGTGTTGCGCTGCAAAGCTCATGCGGTTGACCGATCGGGTCTACCCGCAATTCGCCACCCACAACGCCGGCACGATCGCGGCAATTCTGGAAATGGCGACCGGCGCCGACGACTTCGAATTCCAGCGGCTCCATGGAATGGGAGAGGCATTGCACGACCTCGTTCGTTCACGAGAGGGTACGCGATGCCGAATTTACGCCCCCGTCGGCAAGCATCGGGACCTTCTCGCCTACCTCGTTCGACGCCTGCTCGAGAACGGTGCAAACAGCTCTTTCGTCAACCAGATCGTTGACCAGGCCATCGCGTCAACGACGATCGCGTCAGACCCGTTCTCGGAACTTGATTTCGCCGCAAGGCATGAGGCGGTGATCGATCCTCCCGCGATCTACGCGCCCGAACGATCGAACTCGAAAGGGTGGGACCTGACCGATTTCGATGAACTGGCCCGTATCGCGAACGGGCGGGAACCGTTCGAGACGACAACCTGGAAAGTCGGGCCTGCTTTGGCCAGCGAACCCACGGGCAACGAATGGCGCGAGGTCCGGAATCCCTCGCTTCCGGACGAGGTCGTCGGCCGGGTCCTGATGAGCGCCGGGACGGATGTGGACGCAGCGCTGGCCGCGGCGGGAACCTGGGACATCCCGGCCGAAAGACGCGCGCAGATCCTGGTGCGGGCTTCGGAACTCTACGAAGAGAACTTCGGCGAGGTGTTTTCGATCCTCGCGCGGGAGGCCGGGAAGACACCCCTCGACGCCGTGGCCGAATTGAGGGAGGCGGTCGATTTCCTGCGCTATTACGCGGCAAGGAGCCTTGAGCTTGTCGATCCGCCCCGCGGGATCATCACCTGCATCTCGCCCTGGAATTTTCCCCTCGCCATCTTCACAGGCCAGGTCGCGGCAGCGCTCGCCGCCGGCAATGGCGTTCTGGCCAAGCCGGCGGAAACGGCCGGGATCATCGCGGCTCTTGCGGTCGGCCTGATGCACAAGGCCGGTGTCCCGCGGAATGTCCTTCAACTGCTGCCCGGCGAAGGCAGGACTGTCGGAACGAAGTTGTGTTCGGCGTCCCGGATTGACGGTATCTGTTTCACCGGGTCAACCATGACCGCGCGGGCCATAAACCGGCAGATGAGCACGTGCCTCGACCCGGAGGCGCCGCTGATCGCGGAGACGGGCGGACTGAACGCAATGATCGTCGACAGTACGGCCCTGCCGGAACAGGCAATCCGCGACATCGTGACATCGGCATTCCGGTCGGCGGGCCAGCGGTGTTCCGCCGTGCGGATGGTCTACTTTCAGCGGGAAATCTCCGAACCGTTCCTGGACATGCTCCAAGGTGCGATGGACGAACTCGTCGTGGGAAATCCTTGGGAGTTCGACACGGACGTCGGCCCGGTGATCGATTCCGACGCACGGGCAGGGATTCTTGCCTACATCGACGAAGCAGAATCTGCCGGGCGTGTCCGCAAGTCGCTTGCAGTTCCGGACATCGGAACATTCGTCGGGCCGACCTTGATCGAGGTCGACGGGATTCTCGACCTTGCAGAGGAGATCTTCGGTCCCGTCCTGCACTACGCCGTTTTTGAACTCGACGAACTCGATTCCGTCGTCGAGGACATCAACTCGACCGGTTACGGGCTGACCTTCGGGGTCCACTCGAGAATTGACGCCAGGATCGACCACATCCTTTCCCGGATGAAGGTCGGCAACATCTACGTCAACCGAAACCAGATCGGCGCCGTCGTCGGATCGCAGCCGTTCGGAGGGCACGGGCTTTCGGGAACCGGGCCAAAGGCCGGCGGACCCGCATATGTCCGCCGGCTGACGAGGCCGCCCGGGCCCGAGGCGGTTTCGGCAACCGGGACTGCAGTTCGCACCGGAGCCGTGCAGGATCGCATCCGTGCCGCCCGTGCCCGTGCCGGCATCTTCGAGGCGGAACTGGATTCCATGCTCCTTCCCGGCCCCACCGGAGAATCCAATCGCCTGTCTGTCGTGGGACGCGGCGTCGTCCTCTGCCTTGGGCCAACGGCGTCGATCGCAAGGCAGCAGGCGAGGCTCGCAGAAGACAATGGATGTCCTGCGGTTGTCGTTGCTCCCGGTACCGGCGAAAAACTCGGGCTCAACGGTGTTCTGGACCTGTCGGCGCTCGAAAGGCTATCCGGAATCGACGCAGTCGTCCTCTCGGGCGACAAACGACTCCAGCGGACTGCACGGATACACCTTGCCGCGAGGCCCGGCCCGCTAGTTCCACTGATTACCGGAGCGACCGCTGAGAATTTTCGCCTCGAAAGGCATGTCTGTATCGATACGACCGCTGCCGGTGGTAACGCCAGCCTGCTGTCACAGACGAGTTGAAGATGCCGGCGCCCGGGCGCATGCCTCCCCGCCCGGCGAGAGTGCCGCAGGCGGGGCGCTGCCTGCCGGACGTCCGAACTCCGAACCGGCGCATGAATTTCGGTCCGGTCCGGTTCGGCTGTCTGGCTTTCCCGGCGTCCTGAACCTACGGTGCCCTCAGTCGGGAACTTCATCGACGCCGCTTCCGCCCAGGGGATGGCATCGCAGGATGCGCCGAATCGCCAGCCAGCTTCCGCGAATCCCTCCGTGTTTGCGGAGTGCTTCAAGGGCGTAAACCGAGCAGCTCGGCTGGAAGCGGCAGTTCCAGCCGACATATGGGCTGAGCACGAGGCGATAAGCGTGGATCGGGATGGACAGCACCCTTGCGAGCGGGCTCACCGCGACCGCTCCCGGCCAAGGTGCACCTTTTCGACGGCATGGCGCAGGTCCGCAAGCAATCGGTCGAAGCGGCAGGTTGCGGTTGTCCCCGGTTTTCCGATCAGAACATAGTCCCAGCCGGACCGGCCGACGTCGCCGAGAACAATGCGCGCAGCTTCCCTCAATCGCCGCCGGGAACGATTCCGGGCAACGGCATTTCCGACCTTGCGCGAACATGTGAGGCCCAGCCTGACATCCGGCAGCCCGTCACGCCTGTCGCGCGCCTGAACGATGACGCTCTTTGTCTGAAACCATCGTGCCCGGCCCGCGGCCCGAAAGTCACGTCGATGGCGGATGGTAACCAATGAACGCACCGGTTCTCCTGCCAGCATGCGACAGACCAATCAGTCGGGGAGCGGAACGGAAAGGGTGGCGATACGGATCCCGGGATCAACCGGCGCGATCGCTGATCCTGATCATGCAGAGACCTTGCGGCGGCCCTTTGCCCTTCGCCTGTTGATGATGTGGCGCCCTGCCCGGGTCGCCATGCGCGAGCGAAATCCATGGCGGCGCTTACGAACACGGTTGCTCGGTTGAAATGTCCGTTTCATTGCAATTCCCCGTTCAGCCTGGCCGTCGAGCAGAAAGTCCCGAGCCCGTCGCTACAAGGCCCCGCCTCTAGCTTTCGGGATTGTCCTTGTCAACGGAGATTGCGAAATCATCCGGACCGGAAAGCGAACGACGGGCCAGGAACGAAGTCCCATGACGGTTTTCCGGTTCGCATTCAGCGAGGACTCGTCCCGTTCCCTGCCAATCCCGCAAACTTCCCGTGCGCAAACGACTGAACGTTCAAAATGACCGCCGCATGGCGAGGTGCCCCCATTGCGCGGAGTCGTCTGCCCGTTATGTCCGGCGTGACTCGTCGCGGCTGAGCTCTCCCGGGATGCCGTGGCCTGTCCCACGAACCGGCCAAGACGTGACCAGCCGCACAATCACGTGTCTTCGTCATTGTTGCAGCCAGTCAGTCTGGTCCAGCCTTGAACGCGCCTCGGCGCATTCCTGGACCTGGTGGGGGCAGGCCGGAAGACGGCTTTCACCCGTCGCGGCAGGGCCATCGCGCACCTCGTTACTGATCGGCTCCGCGAGATCCGGAGCAAGCGGCCGCGAGATCGACAATCGGTACGGACGCGGTATTACGGCGCCAGATTGCGCGCCTCCTCATCCATCCGGGTCATGGCGATCAATTGTGACTAATCGGCATGACTCCCAAAATGTGGAAACGACCGGACATCTGTGCGTTCGGCCTGACGCAGCCTGGTGTATTGCTTGAAAGTTTCGGCGACCGGCGCGGGCTGCCAGTCCAGGAGCGCAAGGCGATAGCTCGGCCGTTCGGAAATACGCCGGAACCAGGCCTGGAGGTGCGGTGTTCTTTCAAACGGCCAGTCCATCAGCCCGAACCGGTGGACGTTGGGCATCCATGCAATATCACTCAGCGTAAACTCGGGGCCTTCCAGACAGGCCCGACCGTCGGACAGGAGCCGGTCGAGACATCGAAACCCTTCGTCGGTTCCGGCAATCGCATCGTCAAGCCGGCCAGGGTCAAAGCCGTTCGCGAAATCGATCCGGAACTGTCGCAGCCATGCGTTCTGATGTGACTTCTGGAACGCGTCGGCGGCCTCGGACGACGGTGGCGGACCGGCGCGGAACAGGAACTCGAACGTCAACAGTTTCAGATCCGCTTGCGCGGCGTCTGCCATGGCCAGGAGCTTTCCCGAGCCGGTTCGTGCCAGCGGGCTGTCGTCCCCCGCGACATGGCCGATGATATGGGAATTATATCGATTACTTGACAACGCATCACGCTGCCCGCTTTCGATCGATTTCACGGGTCACAGGGGTTGCCAACGCAAACGCCCCTCGCCG
>JAPOVX010000394.1 GCA_026707935.1 Paracoccaceae bacterium | reverse complement strand
GGACCACTGCACGGCCTGCGATGCGTCGTACATCCCGACCTTTGCACTGGGGTGCGCCGCCGAATTTCACCCCGCCGACGAGGGCTGGGGGCCGCGTCCCGTTCCCGTGGTCAGGAACCACCAGGAAATGGCCAGCCATATCGCCCAATCGTTGATCCTGGATGAATTCGACATCACCATCATGAACGAGATGGAAGTCGATCATGGCCTGACCGTGCCCCTGTCGCTGATGTTCGGCGAGCATGGCGTCGGTGACGAGTGGCCAGCGCTCGTGATCCCGCTTTGCGTCAACGTGGTGCTGTATCCTGCGCCAACGGGTAACCGCTGCTACAACCTGGGCAAGGCGATCCGGCGCGCCGTTGAAAACTATGACGAGGATCTCAACGTGGTGATCTTCGGAACCGGCGGCATGAGCCATCAACTTCAATACAAGCGGGCAGGCCTGATCAACAAGGAATGGGACGCGGCTTTCCTTGACCGTCTGACCTCGGACCCTGTGGGGCTGTCGCGGATGCCGCATGTGGAGTACCTGCGCGAGGCGGGTTCGGAAGGGGTCGAGATGGTCATGTGGCACGTCATGCGCGGAGCGCTTGACGACGAGGTTGTCGAGGTCCACCGCCACTATCACGTACCGGCGTCCAACACTGCCGTCGGGCATATCATCCTGGAGAACAAGGCAGGACAAGTCGATAAACCTAAAGGGGATTTCACATGAGATTTTGCATTGCAGGCGCCTATGGTGCCTTCGGGACCAAACACCTGGAAGCGCTCGACAACATCGAAGGCGTCTCCGTCACTTCTGTCATGGGTCCAAGTCAGTCCAAGCTCGACGAATTGACCGCCGAACGCGGAGTCGGCCACGCATCGACGTCGCTGGACGAATGCATCGCGCGCGACGATGTCGACGCTGTCATCCTGGCCACGCCCACCCAGGTGCACGCCGAGCAGGCCATCGCCTGCATGAAGGCCGGCAAACCGGTTCTGATCGAGATTCCGATGGCGGATTCGCTGGCGGATAGCGAAGAAATCTGCAGGGTGCAGAAGGAAACGGGCGTCCTGGCGATGGCCGGCCAGGTTCGCCGTTTCAACCCATCTCACCAATGGATCCGCAACAGGATCGACGCGGGCGAACTGAAGATCCAGCAGATGGACGTGCAGACCTACTTTTTCCGACGCTCCAACATGAACGCCAAGGGCGAACCGCGCAGCTGGACGGATCACCTGCTCTGGCACCACGCCTGCCACACGGTCGACCTGTTCCAGTACCAGACCGGCGAGGTGGCATCGGAGTGTTATGGCCTTCAAGGACCGCATCACCCCGAATTGGGTATCGCAATGGACATGTCCATCGGGATGAAAACACCGTCAGGCGCAATTTGCACACTGTCGCTGTCTTTCAACAACGATGGCCCGTTCGGTACCTTTTTCCGATATATCTGCGACAACGGCACGTATGCCGCCCGGTACGACGACCTTTATGACGGCAGGGAAAACCCGATCGATCTGAGCGATGTCGCCGTATCCGACAACGGGATCGAACTGATCGACCGCGAATTCATTGCTGCCATCCGGGAAGGGCGCGAACCCAACGGCTCGGTGCACGGGGTGCTCGATGCCATGCGCACCTTGGACCGTATTGAACAATCCTTTTCGACATAGGGCTCCAGGGCAAGGCGGGGTGATACCATCGGAAGAGCTGTCGTTCTCGTGTCGCGTGACGAGAACAGGCATCGCCAACGTTCAACACCGGCCACGGCCTGATTTGCGAGGCACCCCGGCAACGTTCATGCTTGCTCCCAATGTTTTCAAGGCATCCCGAAGTGCCAGAATCGGCTTCAACTGTTTCAATTCTTTTGGTGAAAGGTGTCATACAAGGGGTTCGGGACATCGGAGTGCGTGCACGTGACGCATCAAGTCTCCGAGGAAACCTGGAAAAGTGTTTTCGCCACGGATTCGCTCGTTGCCGTGCGCCTGGTCTGCGAGGGCCTGGCAACGTAGCCCATTCAGGCCCGGACACGGCGCATGAGGCTTGAGTCGATTTTCCAAGGCCTTTTCATGTCTGTTTGAGACGTGCGCGCGTAACTTCTAGGTAATCGTGCTCGCAACGCCCGACTTCCGTCAGGCTGCGCGACATTTCCGTGAATCCCGAAAATACGGCACCGTCAAAGAATGCGACTGCCTGACCGGAATTCTCTGAGTCGTCGCCTATTTCGTAAAGGAACTCTCGTGCTTCCTCTGTTTGGAGAGGGGTGCGTTCATTTGGACCGTTCCAAGCCGTTGACCGGCAAGGATTCATCCCCGGCGCCTTGAGGTCGCGGTGGGAAAACAAAACTGCGATAGAGGTAGCTGACAGCTACTGCCGCCAAACCAACACCGATAAAGGAAAGTGCGCGCCAGATTCCGGTCAAAGCCGACATGTCGAAGAACACCGCTTTACCCGCGGCAAGAATGACGAGGGCGAGCGAGGCATAGCGTAGCGCGGCACCCTGCTTGAGCGCCAACGCCAGCGCCAGCAGGATCCCGGCATAGGCGAGCCAACCCAGCGAGTAGGCGTAAAGCTCGGCATCACCGATGGCGCCGGCGAGCGTCGTGCCGTGGAAGGCGTGGCGGATCTCGAAGTTGACCCAGACGAAACCGAGCAACACGGCTACGATTCCCGCCACTCTCGCCACCTGTGAGTCGCCCCGCCGACGCGCCGCTTTCAGGAACAGGACGGCGAAACCGGCGGGGACCAGATAGGCGATCAGCAGCAGGTTGAAGATCGGCCAGCTTCCCACCGGAACACCGGTGATCCACGGGTTGTCGAACAGGACCTGCAGGAGCATAACCTGACCCAAAGCGAGCCCGGCCAAAATGCGCCAGCCCCAGTACGGCACCAACCGCCTATCCGCCGGCCGGCCGACGTAAAGGGCGTAGGCAGCAGTGAGCCACGCTAAGGACTGGATGGTGCGTTCGGAAAAGTCGTATCGGGTCGCATCGAGCGGCCCGCCCGACATCAAGTGGCGGATCTCAAGGCTGACGAAGAGCACGGAAAAGACAAGCGCGCCAGCTTCCAGCATGGTGACGAGGATGTCATCGGAACGGCGGCGGAACATCCGCGCGGCCAGAAAAAAAGCGACCGCTGGTCCGCCATAGCCGTAGATTAGCCAGTTGAGACCCGGAACGCCGCCGATCGGGTAGTCCAGAACATGGTAGTTCACGCCGAGCCGCACCAGTACGATCGCACCAATTGCAAACGCCACCCAACGCATCGCCGGAAGGTCGAGCCGCGCGGCAATCCAGGCAATCGCCGGGAGTTGGACCGCCAGCGCCACGGTGAGCCAGGCCTGCCCGAGCGCTGTCGTCGCCGCCAGTGACAGCGCCGCGATCACGCATGCGGCGTAGGCGCCGAGTACGCCGGTCATTCCGCGCGCCTCGCGAAAGCGTTGCACGCGCTCAGCCGCGAGCAGCAGGATTGCCGCCAATACCAGCGCCGCCCCGGTCCATGAGAGATCGAGCGCGAACCCCTCGATGCGCCAATAGGCGATGGCGAAAACAAGCACTGGCGTTGCCGCCGATACCGCCGACCAGAGTACCGGGCGCCGGGCTCCCCACAACGCGTAGAAACCACCGGCACCCACGATTAAAGCATAGACTGCTGCCACACCAAGAAATGGCGCCAGGGTGGGCGGGACGATTGGCCCTGCCATGCCGCCGACCCGCGGGCCCTCGAACACCAATATGGGCGAGCTCTTGTTCAGGACTTCCGGCAGATGCCAGAAGGCGACAATGGCCAGAACCAGGATCGCAGCTGCAATACAGAGGGCATCGAAGGCGGACTCGCGGCGTGCCGCGGCAAGCATGCCGGAGACACCGACCCCGGCGACTACGAGCGACGCGACGCCGTAATGGTCCATACGGACCAACGCGAAGATCAACATCCCTACCAGCAGGGCGGCGGCCACCGCGATGCGATCCGGCGCGGTCAAGGCCTTCCAGTCGAAAACGTGCGTCGGGGGACTCACCGAGGTGCCCAGTGAAACACGGAAGCGCATCAGCATGAATAGCGCGCCAACAACCAGCAGATAAGAACCGACGATGCAGGCATCGCCAGTCTGCCAGACGGCGGCGAACCAAAGCATCGGCCAGATCGTCGCGCCAGCCAAGGCCAACAAGGCAAGCCACCAGCGGGCGGTGTGCCGCACGATCGCCAACGAGCCTGCGGTCAGCAGTAGCAGATAGGGAAACAGCACCTCTGGACGGTGCTCTCCGGTCGAGGTCAGCCAAGGGATCAGGAAACCGCCGACAAGCCCGATCACTGCGATCAAGGGGCCCTGCGTCAAAGACAGCAGCACGGCACAGGCAGCGACGCCTGCCAAGAACAGGAAAGCGGTGCCAACCGAGATTAGGTCGTAGAGTGCGTAAGTTGCATAGATGCTGGTGAACAGAATCGAGATGCCCGCCGCCGTCAAGGCCGGCGGAATGTAAGACGGCCGGATTGCCGCCAGCGCCCGTTCCAATGGTCGACGCCGCAAGAATTCACCGGCGATGACTAGCAACACGCCTAGTGCCAAGCCTAGGCCGACACGTATTTTTGGCCCGAGCAATCCCTGTTCGATGGAGAACCTGACCAGAAAAACACCACCGATCGCGAGCGCGACACTGCCGCCCCAAACCAGCCAGTTCGAAGTCAATAACTGTTCGATATCTTGAACCCGGTTAGCGGGCGTTGGCGTCGGGAGAATCCTCGCCGATTCTACCTGAGTCTCGTGTTCTGGCTCGTGTTCGTCAGGAACGGCATCGGCTTCTCCGATTACAGCCTCGGCCGGCGGAACGGGCGGACCCTGTGCCGCGGGTCTCAGCCCGGCGACTTCGCTTTTCAAGGCACTCAATTCCGTAGCCAGATCACGAACCCGTTTAAAGGCCATGAAGGCGAAGATCGGGCTGATTATCATGAGTGCCAGCACCGATAACAAAATGATAATCAATGCAAACTCGGCGACGTTACTTGCAAACTCGTTGATGTCGTACAGGAGCTTCAAAAACGCATACATGAAGCGCCTCGAACCTGGACAAAGGAAACTAACAGCAACTGCATTATAGAGGAGGAACTACGGAGTGAAATTGGTCGAATTTCCTGATCCAGACACGTCTGGCCCGCTTTATCCATTAATTAATCGCTTCCAGACCCCGCGCCTCTTGTCAAGCACGGATTTGTGCATCTGCTTAACTGGCTGTCGGAAGGCACGGAAGAACAAGACCAGGAATCGAAGTGCCAATCCGTGCGAGGCGTTTTTGGTCTGGTGCAGGTGGCCGTCCCCGGCCGAGACTTCGACTGCCATGTTTTCTTTGTGATAACACACCAATTCCAGCCATGTCTCCTCGAAGGCCCACTCTGATTCAGGACCGTCATTCGACGAGTGACGTGATTTCGCCAATCCGGGTCTTTTCCAAATTCGCCTGAACTCAATGGTTTTTGGGTCAAGCTCTAAGCCACAATTGATATGGCTCCATGTCCAGATGAAGCTGTTGGGTACAGTCACACCGCTCCAATAGTCCCCTGTACCCTGTTCGGTTCCCAGCAATTCCTGGAAATTTTCTCCCTCGATTTCCCAACAATACGGCGGCCACTCGCGTCCGAACGATTCGACTCCCGTGAGTACCGGGACCGGATTATGACTTGGGTCTTATTCGGAGAACTTTCTTCCTTGATTTGCGGCACGCCTCATTAGCTGTTCCTCGTTGGATTTCAGTTCCCTTTTCAATGTCGCGAACATCAGGAATGCATCCGGAAATTCGGCTTCAAGATCACATACCAGTCCATATCCTGCTGTTCGAAATGGCCGTATGACTTGTACTCCGAAAACAGAAGACGGGTTGATGTGCTGCCGACAGGGGGTGTCTGAAGAACATCCCCAAGTCCGCCTCAAGCTCCCTTTTCTTCTTCCTGGATTTGAAGCTCAAGATGGTGGTCGCATCACCTTCCAGCTTTTCTACGAAGTTGTGATGAGCCAGCAAAGCGGCCAGTGCTTTCTCCGCCATAGACATGTGTTTCGCCGTTCTCGGTGAATCCGGATCGCTCAGGGGTCACAGGATGCGTGAAATGCCCCTTCGATGTTTTTGTCGTCCGGAAAAAAAGCTCAGAATCAGCTCGAAACTGGCTATGGAGCCGACCCGGTCAGCGACTCGCACTGAAAGCGCATCCGTCCGAAATGGCATCTCGGCGCAGGTGGCCGGCGTGGCTCGAACGCATTCACATGGAGTGCAGCGGTTCGAACGCAGAGAACGGAAGTGCGCGAGACATGGTGACCCCTCGAGGACTCGAACCCCGAACCTGCTGATTAGAAGTCAGCTGCTCTATCCAGTTGAGCTAAGGGGCCTCTGCTCCCGGCACGAGTATTCGTTCCCTCGACGTTGTGCAAGGCGGTTGCGCCGTCCGCCGTTCCGGCAGCGCGCGAACGGAAGTGGCAGTCCCTGAACCTTGGAAACCTGGCCCCGGAACAAGCCGCCGCACGTGACGGACGTCAGTTTGCGCAATTTTACCCGTGCAACTGATATCCCGGCTGCGATTTCCCGTTGACTCACGCCGGGGTCCTTGCGCCAGGGGCACGCGCGTCGAGTCTTCGCCAAAGCCTGATCGACAGGGCGACAGCCGCCGCGCACAGCCCTATTGCCAATCCTGCCCAGATTCCCGCAGCGCCGAATTCGAACCGGAAACCGAGCACGAGACACATCGGAGCGCCGATCAGCCAGTACGACGTCGCCACGAGGATCATGGGGACCTTGGTGTCCTCCACGCCGCGAAGAATGCCCAGAATGACGACTTGCAGGTAATCGAAAACCTGGAAAACCGCCGCCACGAAAAAGAGCGTAATGCCGATTTCGACAATCCTGTCAGTTTCCGGGTGTGACTGATCCAAAAACAGGCGCACAAACGACTCCGGGAACACCAGGAACAGGGCGACAGCCACAAGGGCGATCGCCATCGAAAGTGCCAGCGACGTCATTGAACCTCGTTTCAACCCGTCATGATCGCGTTGTCCCGCTGCGAAACCTGCACGAATTGTCGCGGCGCTCGAGAGGCCCAACGGGACCATGAAGCAGATGGCAACGACTTGAAGGACAATTCCGTGCGCGGCCAGGGGAATCGTTCCAAGCCAACCGACCATGACTTTCGAAGATGAGAAGAGTCCGGCTTCGGCGAGGAGTGTCAGCCCTATCGGCCAGCCGAGACGGAGCACCTCTCGAAATGCTGTCCAGTTCGGTTTCAGCAACCTCTTGAACAGTCCGCGTCCGCTCGTCTCCGGGATCCATTTGACGGTATAGAAGAGGATTGCGGTGGTCAGCACTCCGGTTACGACGGTTGCGATCGCGGCACCCCGAATTCCAAGTTCGGGCGCCCCCCAGTTGCCGAAGATGAGAATGTAATTGCATAGTGCGTTTGCCGCAGCGCCGGTCAATATGGCAATCAATGCGATTCCGGGCCGGCGTAGCGCCGATAACAGGGACCTCAGCATTGATACAAGCAGCGTCGGAACCATGCTCCATGCGGCAATCTGCATGTAGTCGCCCGCAAGCGCGGACAGGTGTGGCGATTGCCCGAGCACGATCAGCAACGGCTCGGCCAGCAGGAGAACGGGCAAAACGGCCACGGCATAGGCGATCGTGATCCAGTTTCCCATCCGGAACACCTGCCGAATACGATCGGAGTCGTCGGCGCCATGTGCGTTTGCGATCATGGGCATGACGGCCTGGGCTGCCCCAACCCCGACGAGGTACACCACGAAGTAGATTTCCGACGCCAGTACCGCAGCCGCCAGTTCATCCACTCCATACCAACCAAGCATGACGACATCGGTCGTGTGGGTGAGCATTTGGGCAATGTGGATGCCAATGAGCGGCAGGCTCAGGACAACCGTTGCCCGAAAGTGTCCGAGCCAACCAGTCTTCGTCGAAAGGTGCACCAGTTTCACTCCGAACTTTGGTGAAATCTAAACCGGCAAACGTGGTGCGCAAGCCACGTGGACGATCGGTCCGGTTTGCCTCTACCGCTGTCGCCTTTCAACCCGGAATGCTGAACGAAACCGAAGTTGTGGTCGCCACGCAACCCGGATTGCCATCAAACCACGAGGTGATTGACCGGAGATCCGGACAATCGGCCTCGGATCTTTCCCGAACTCAAGGACGGAACGGAGGGCAACGCCTGCGGGGCGAAACAGACCGGCAGTCTGGGTGAAGTCCGGGGACGACATGGGTTTCGGCAGGTTTCGGAAGCGCCTGTGCGGATTCCACCAGCCTGTCGCGCCAGGTAAGCGTTCGGTAAGGGGGTGATGGCCTTTATTTTCGGCGTTTGATGGCTGTAT
>JAPOVX010000319.1 GCA_026707935.1 Paracoccaceae bacterium | reverse complement strand
CATCGGTTGTACCTACTTCCTGGCCCGGTTTGAAAAAAGCCGAAAAAGCCGAAATAATTGATATTCCAGAGGGACTTCGACCGGTTAAACCAGTACCATCAGATAATGAAAAAACAAAAAATCTGATCGTAAAATGTTGTGGAATCCTTACGGAATTAGAAGTGGAACTAAATTCCCTTGATGCAAAGTCTGGTGATGGTGATACAGGAAGTACCTTGGCAACCGCGGCCAAATCGTTGAGTTCCAGACTTGATCAACTTCCATTGGCTGAACCTCCCCAACTTTTACGATCCATCGGTCAGGAACTGAGCGAAACGATGGGTGGGTCATCAGGGGTTCTTATGGCCATTTTCTTTGCAGCAGCTGGAGATTCCTTATCAGGTGGGGGAGACATAACGAAGGCTTTGAAAAACGGGTTGGAAAGGATCAAGCAAGTCGGAGGTGCCAAGCCAGGTGATCGTACCCTAATTGATGCCTTGGAGCCAGCGTTGGAAGCAATGGATCAAGGGTTGGAAAATGCTGCAATTTCAGCACGAAAAGGGGCAGATGCAACCGCAGAAATAACTCGTGCCAAGGCAGGTCGTGCAAGTTACGTATCTGAAGAAAATCTTGCAGGTTATAATGATCCAGGAGCCGAAGCAGTTGCAAGATTATTCGAGGGATTGGTATCTGATTAACTCAGGATTTGCAAGTACTAACAATTCCAAGGTTGGGACGGACCCCATAACCCTATCTCCCTAATCCTTCGGATCAAGCTTGTTTGCCCCCCAAAGATAGGAATTGCGGGCTGTGGCGTTGATTTCTGCTTCGGCAAAAATTCTCATGGTATCTGCCTTTAGTTTCTTCGCAGGCTCTCCAAGTGCAATCAGGCAGTCGCAGAGTTCCAATTTCCACTGCAGGTTTTCGGTTGATTGGGCCTTATTCCAGAGATTTTCCAAATCGCCAGCCAATTCGGCCATTAAACGTGCCCTTTCAGCAGTCCTAATTGTACCAAGATTGGTAGGATTGCCATCATACCATCCGAGTAGGCCGGTTGCATAAGCTCGGGCTGACCACGATAGTTTGCCATAGTGTTCCTTCAACCATGGTTTAATTGCCAAGTGTTCGGGCAATTCGATTTCCGCCACAATATCATCCAATGGTATGCCTGCATTGAGTCCTTGTGCAGTTTTCTCCATAAGGAAAATGATCATTTCCCTTGTTGTCTCCAGTAGTTCTCTGATTCTTTCCTTCCCGAATTGGGGCAGGGTATGACCAGGAACTAAAATTTCTGGATTGAGGTCAGCAAGTAGTTTCAGACTATCTGCCCATTTCCCGAAATCACGGTAGGTTGTACCTCGAATGGCATAGAGATTAGGAAATGTATGGTACCAATTGTCCCCACTGAACAGGATTTCTTTCTCAGGCAACCAAACAACCATGTGATCTTCGGTCTCACCTGGGGCATGAATGAAACGGGCAAATACACCATCCAAATCATAATCCATATCTTCTTCAATCAAGTAAGTAGGTTTTATAAAGCCTTGTCCTAATCCTTCCATTGGGCGATCCCCAGGACCACAACCAAGGTTAATACGTTCTTTAGAATTCAACCCCATGCCGAATTGGGCTTCTGCCCTTTTCTTCAGGGCTTGCAGGGGAGTAGAACTGTTTTTATCGGATTTAACAAGGTCGGATGTGAATTTGTGACTTGCGATTATGTCCTGTGAACCGTCATGAAATACTTGAGCCCCAGAGATATGATCCCGATGAGCGTGGGTATAAATGATTCTAGCGATGGGCTTTGTTGTGAGTTTTCTGAACTCTGCAAGAATATTCTGTGCAGCCGAGAGGGATTCTGAAGTATCGATAATGGTGACACTTGCATTTCCTTCAATCATGTGTACATTTGAGGCTGCAAACCCCACAGCAGCCCAACACCCCTTGCCAATGTCAATTACCCCCTTGGGGAATTGTTTGTTATGATTTATTAATTCTGGATGAGGCATAATTTTTACCTGTTTAGAAATTGGTATTGAACCTTGCCATTGCGAATGTAAACCCCTCTTTTTTCAGATACTTTTCAGCACCTTCCTTTGGTTTCATTGATGTAAATACCACACGCCACCAAGGGAATTTGTTGTTTGATTTGGTTTCAGATTTATTGGCCAGACCCACAGCTTGGGAAGAATCCTTGTTCCCATTAATTCTTATTGAAATATTCCCATAGGTTAAGACCTTTCCCTTGGGAATATCATTAACCTCATTAACCACTTTACATGCAAAGTCTGATTTGTTTGTTTTTTGCATTTGCAAGAATAATAAGGTTTTTGTTTAGGCAAAGGAAGGGGAATGGTAGCGGGAGAGGGACTTGAACCCCCGACACGCGGATTATGATTCCGCTGCTCTAACCTACTGAGCTACTCCGCCACAACCGCGTGACTAGGTGACAACGCAAATTCCGTCAAGGCTGAGTCGTATCAGGATGACAGGAGCAAGCTGGCCACTGCCTGAGCACAGGCAAAGACTCGCGGGCGACACATCCGACACGAATCACTTCCGGTTCGCGTCTGACACCACTCCGAGAAATCCATTGGCAAATCCCGTGGCCGGTCGCTATGGACTGCCAAGTCATTCTGTGGTGCAGCGGCTCGAGTGGTTGGATTGGTTCATGCGGTTACTTGTCCAGAGGGTTGCGTCGGCGGAAGTCAGGGTGGACGGTGAGCTCGCCGGGCGGATTTCCGGGGGTCTGCTCGGGTTCTTCTGTTCGATGTCAGGCGATCGGGATGAACAGGTTGGAAAACTCGCGCGGAAGTTCGTCAACCTGAGGGTATTTCGCGATGACGCCGGGCGTATGAATCGATCCTTGTTACAGATCGGTGGAGAGGCCTTGATTGTCAGCCAGTTCACACTGGCGGCAGATACATCGCGGGGAAACCGTCCGGGTTTCTCCGGGGCTGCCTCTCCAGACATCGGCGAGAGACAGTACGAAGATTTCTGCGATGCCGTACGAAATCTTGGTGTTGGCGTGGAAACAGGGGTTTTCGGCGCCGAGATGGAGGTGAAGCTCACGAATGATGGCCCTGTCACGATCCTGCTTGAATGCTAGGTGATCTGGCCTCGAATCCGGCAGGGAATCAACTGGACTGGATCGGATGACATCGCTCTTCAGCAGCAGAATGGCCATTGCTGGACACAACCTGGAAAGGACTGACGGATGGAATCGCGAAACAGTGACGAAGCCATCACCCGGGAGGGTTTTCGGGGCCATACAAGCGAAGCATCCTATTCGGGGGTCGTCAGCTTCCTGCGGCGAACGTATTCAAGGAAACTCGAGCACGTCGACCTCGCCGTTGCGGGGGTGCCGTTTGACTGCGCAACCAGCAATCGACCGGGGACGCGTTTCGGCCCGCGGGCGATACGCGAGGCTTCGGTGCTCCAGGGATACGATGCGCCGTACGGTTGGGACGTCGATCCCCTGACGGAGTTGAATATCGCCGATTTCGGCGATTTCGGGTTCGATTATGCGCGGATCAGCGAATTCCCGCGTCAGCTCACCGACTTCATTGCCGACATCATCAAGACGGATACGACGGTTCTTGTCCTTGGAGGCGATCACTACATCACCTATCCGATACTCAGGGCACACGCAGAATCCTTTGGTCCGTTGGCGCTGCTGCAATTCGACGCCCACTCCGATACCTGGCCGGACTCGAACCCGGAACGGATCGATCACGGAACGATGTTCTACCATGCGGTTCATCGGGGCCTCGTGAAGCCCGAACTCTCGGTTCAGGTCGGTATCAGGACGAGCAATTCGGACACGCTCGGCGTCAATATTCTTGATGCGCGATGGGTTCATCGGAACGGACCCGAACGAACGGCCAGGCGGATTCGAGAGATCGTCGGAAATCATCCGGTCTATTTGACCTTTGACATTGACGCGCTGGACCCCGCTTTCGCGCCCGGGACGGGAACCCCGGTATGGGGTGGCCTGACGTCTGCCCAGGCATCGGTCATCTTGAGGGACATAGCGGGAATAAACCTGGTCGGCATGGATGTCGTCGAGGTCTCGCCCCAGTATGACGTCTCCGGTGCTACGGCGGTGGCGGGTGCGCATGTCGCAACCGACCTGATCTGCTTGTGGGCGACGGGAAAGAAAATGAACGGTGAGAATGGTTGAACCGGGAGCGTCGAGTCGACGGAATCGAAAGTCGTGAAAGGGAACACAGTATGAAGGCAGCAGTTTGCCGGGAGTTCGGAAAACCCCTGGAGATCATAGACGTTGACCTTCGACCACCGGGTCCCGGCGAAGTTGAGGTCAACATCGCCGCATGCGCGATCTGCCATACGGACATTCACTACATGGATGGAGCATGGGGCGGTGAACTGCCGGCGATTTATGGCCACGAAGCGGCCGGAAACATCAAGGCGCTCGGTCCCGGAGTTTCGGGAATTGCTATTGGCGACCCTGTGCTCGTTACGCTGATCCGTGCGTGCGGATCATGCCGGTCCTGTAGCGACGGGAACCCGGTCACCTGCGAGACTCCGTTCGACCGGGTGAAAGCCAGCCCGTTGCGGATGCGTGAGGGCGAACGCACCCCGATTGAACAGGGTGTCAGCACGGCGGCTTTCGCGGAAAGGGTGGTTGTCGATCAAAGCCAGGTCCAGAAGATTCCTTCCGACATCGAGCTGGACGTGGCCTGCCTGCTGTCGTGCGGCGTCATTACCGGATTCGGGGCAGCGACCAACACCGCAAGGGTAAGGCCGGGCAGCAATGTCGTCGTCATCGGTGCCGGCGGGGTCGGGTTGAACAGTATCCAGGGTGCAAGAGTGGCCGGCGCGGCACGGGTGATCGCAGTCGATGTCATCCCCGAAAAACTCGAGGGCGCACGGGAGTTCGGTGCGACTGACACAGTCCTTGCCGACAATCGCAACGCACATCGCGAGGCCAGGCGGCTGGCCGGCGGAAACGGCGCGGACTATGTCTTCGTGACGGTCGGGGCTGGCAGCGTATATGAACAGGCTCCGAAATACCTCGGAACCAGGGGTGAACTGGTCGCGGTGGGAATGCCGGCATCGAAAGACATGGCCAAATGGTCGCCGCTGATATTTGCCTTCCTTGGACAGAGCATTCGGGGATCGCGCATGGGTGACGCGGTTCTGTCGCGTGACATTCCCTGGATCGTCGACCTGTACAGGCAAGGCCGGGTCAAGCTCGACGAGTTGGTCTCGAAACGCTATCCGCTCGAGCGGATCAATGATGCGATCGCCGATACACGTTCAGGAGCGGCGCGCCGGAACGTCGTCGTCTTCGGCGCTCAAGAGCGATGAAACTCGCCGATCTGGAGATCTTTACGGTCGAGAACCCGCCGCCAGGATGGGGCGGACGGTACTTCATCTTCGTCAAGGTCACCACGGCCTGCGGCGTCGTCGGCATCGGCGAAGTCTATGCCGCTGCCGTCGGTCCGGCCGCGATGGAGCCCGTGATCCGGGATGTCTTCGAACGGCATATGGAGGGTGAATCTCCGGCGAACATCGAATTGATGTTTCGCCGCGCCTATTCCTCCGGGTTTACCCAGCGCCCCGACCCCACGGTCATCGGGGCATTTTCGGGGCTCGAGATGGCGTGTTGGGACATCCGGGGGAAAGCCCTCGATCAGCCGGTCCATGCCTTGATCGGAGGGAGGATCAATGACCGCGTCCGATCGTACACGTACCTGTACCCGCTTCCACACCATGATCTGATTGATTTCTGGGCGAACGCGGAAATGGCGGCTGAATGCGCCAGCGAAATGGTCGATCTCGGGTTTACCGCGGTGAAATTCGATCCGGCGGGTCCCTATACCATCCGCGGGGGCCACCAGCCTTCCATGTACGATATTGAACTTTCCGCCCGTTTTTGCGGGCAGGTCCGTGCTGCCGTCGGGTCACGCGCGGATCTGCTTTTCGGGACACACGGGCAATTCACGACCTCGGGTGCCATTCGCCTGGGCAGACGCCTGGAGGCGTTCGATCCACTCTGGTTCGAAGAGCCTGTCCCTCCGGATAATCCGGATGAGTTCGCAAGGGTTGCCGCCGCAGTCCGGATCCCGGTTGCGACCGGCGAACGACTGGCGACAAAGTCGGAATTTGCGGCAATACTCAAGACAGGAGGTACTTCGATCGTGCAGCCGGCCCTGGGTCGAGCAGGGGGAATTCTGGAGACGAAGAAGATCGCGGCAATCGCCGAGGTCTTCAACGCCCAGGTCGCTCCTCATCTTTATGCCGGCCCGGTCGAATGGGCAGCAAACGTACAGCTGGCTGCGTCCATTCCGAATCTCCTGATGGTCGAGACCATCCAGACCGGAGGAGAATTTCATCGCCGCCTGATCGGTGACACCTTGCAGTGGGACAGCGGCTTCATCCGGGTGCCTGAAGAACCGGGGCTGGGAATCGAATTTGACGAGGCACTCGCGCGCGACCACCCCTATGAAGGCACGAACCTGCATCTGGAGATGCAGGAGGCACCGTGCATTTATGACCGCCCGAACGCGTTTACGGGTGGCGCACCGCCGCGCCGGTGAAGGACCAGCGAACGAATGACCGCGGGGAGGGGCAATCCGGAACTGTGCGGGCCCGCTGCCTGACCGTGCCGGGACCCGAGCGCCGCCGTTCAGGAGAGCGATTCACCGATCCGGCTGCTGGCGACAAGGACGACAAGAACCCGGAATACCGAATCCACACCGGAGGGCAGGAATGATGGAGACCGGCGGGGACTTCTGGAAACTGAGCGCGGTGGAACTCGCGAGCCTGATCCGGGAACGCAAGGCATCGAGCGTCGAGATCATGGAGTCTGTCCTCGGGCGCATTGCCGCACATAATGGCGAGTTCAATGCCATTGTCCTGGAATGCGGTGAAACGGCGCTTCAGGAAGCCATGAGAATGGACCGGGCACTTGACAGCGGCACCGTTGCCGGGCCTCTTCACGGAGTTCCGGTTACGATCAAGGTCAACGTCGATGTCGCCGGTCAGGCGACGACAAACGGATTGCCGGCCTGTTCTGAACTGATCGCATCCGAGCATTCTCCTGTCGTCAACAATCTCCTTGAAGCCGGCGCGATCATTGTCGGTCGGACGAATACTCCCGAATTCTCGATGCGGTTGACCACCGATAACCCCCTTCACGGACGCACGATCAATCCTTGGGGCAAGAACATATCGCCGGGGGGGTCGTCCGGAGGGGCGGCCGCGGCGGCCGTGATGGGTTTCGGTCCGATTCATCACGGGAATGACATCGGGGGTTCGTTGCGGGTTCCTTCATTCGCCTGTGGCGTTGCCACTGTGAAGCCGACCTTTGGACGCGTCCCTGCCCATGTTCCAAGCTCCATTGGCGAGCGCGGGATCCTGGCGCAGTTGATCGCCGTCCAGGGGGTGATCTGCAGGGAGGTGCGTGATGTGAGACTTGCGACGCGGGAGCTTGCCAGAGGTGATCCCCGCGATCCATGGTGGATGCCGGTGCCCTTTGACGGACCCCGGCTCGATGAACCCATTCCGGTGGCCGTGACTTCCGAATCGTATGGTTACCCCGCACATCCCGACATCATCGATGCGATTGACCGGGCAGCCGGCATTCTTGATGATGCGGGTTACCGGGTCGAACGCGTGACGATCCCACCAATGAACGAACCGGCGAAAGCGTGGTTCGATGTGCTCATCAGCGAACTTTCATGGCATTATGGCCAATCGATTCAGAAGGTAGGAAGTGACACGATCAAGCAGATATTCGGTCACTATGAACGAATTGGGAAACCGGTGGACGCAGTCGGATACCGGCGTTCAATTGGCGAACGAACCACGTTTCTGCGCGACTGGAACATGTTCCTTGATCGATTTCCTCTGGTTCTCTGTCCATTCCTCTTGCGCCCGACCCATCCCTGGGATCGCGATGCACAGGGGTTCGAGGAAGTGAAGGATCTCTTTTCGTCAGCGCTCTACAGTACCGGCGTCAACTACCTGAGCCTTCCTGCAGGTGTCGTTCCGATCGGTTTTGCAGGAGAACTGCCGGCCGGAGTTCAAGTCATCGGTAGGCGGTTTCGTGAGGATCTGATCCTTGACGCGATGGAGACGATAGAAAGATCTGTTGGCGTCCTCTCGCGTGAGTTGTGGGCTCGGCAGGGTGGATCGGGTTCATGTGAGGTCGGAACGTGAAACGACCTGCAAATCTCAGCCGGAATTTTCAATCTGGCATCGGCGAAATTACCGAGGTTCAAGAAGCTTGTTGATCCGGCGTTGAGGTTTGCCGCGAGGTCGAAGGGTGAGGTCCGTCGTACGGCCCGTTGGCCATAGAAATTGCGCGCAGGGGACTGTCGCGTTCAGGCGACAGGTGAATGCGCGC
>JAPOVX010000093.1 GCA_026707935.1 Paracoccaceae bacterium | reverse complement strand
CCATAACCGCCGTTTCAGTCGGCGCAAGCCTCTGAAAAACAATCACCTTTTTTTAGGGAATTATGTAGGAAAGTGCCGAATGGCTCTTGACGCTCTCGGCACTCTCCTGTAATGTCATGCTGTATCAGGGAGATATGACATGGCACCCGGAAAATCACACCGAGAAGGAATCAGCCTGGTCGAGTTGTTCCGGCGTTTCCCGGACGACGCAACGGCTGAGGCATGGTTCATCGAGCGCCGCTGGCCGGACGGAATTAACTGTCCTCATTGTGGATCGCACAATGTCCAGACGGGCGCGAAGCACAAAACCATGCCATTCCGTTGCCGCGAGAAAGTGTGCGCCAAGCGGTTCAGCGCGAAGACCGGGACTGTCATGGAAGGCTCGAAGCTCGGGTTTCAAGTCTGGATGATCGCGACCTATTTGCTGTCAACCAGTCTCAAGTCGGTTTCGTCAATGAAGCTGCACCGGGATCTGAACATAAACCAGCGTTCAGCATGGTTCCTGGCCCATCGCTTACGCGTAGCTTTGACTGAGAAGGGCAGCGTGTATGCCGGACCGGTAGAGGCAGATGAAACCTATATTGGCGGCAGGGAAATGAACAAGCATCGCGACAAGAAACTCAACGCCGGGCGTGGCACTGTCGGAAAGTCAATCGTCGTGGGCATGAAGGATCGTGAGACAAAACAGGTTACGGCTGAGGTCATTCCCGACATCAAGGCATCCACGGTGCATGGTTTTGTCGAGAGCCATACCGAGCCAGAGGCGCAAGTCTACACGGATACAGGATCAAGCTATGTCGGCATGGATCGGCCCCATGAGAGCGTCAATCACAGTGCCGGCGAATACGTCCGGGACATGGCACACACCAACGGGATCGAGTCGTTCTGGAGCATGTTGAAACGGGCGCACAAAGGCACATTCCACAAGCTCTCGCCCAAGCATCTGGACCGCTACATCCAAGAGTTTGCAACGCGGCACAACCTGCGCGAAGAAGATACGATCAACATCATGGAAGCGGTTGCCAAAGGTGGGATCGGCAAGCGGCTGACCTATGAACAGTTGATTGCAGACAACGGCTTGTCGTCAGGCGCGCGTGCCTAATCATCCACTCTTTAATCGTCTCTCGGCATATTCGAGAAGCCCAGACTTGGTAGAGGGAACGTTGTTCTTCGGTCTCTCAAAGAGGATCTTCCAAACTTTGGCAGTCATTTTCAGACGCTCGATTTCTTCGTCTTTGACCTCGACCTGAGCGGTCAGATTATCAAGTGACGCCTTCAAACCGGCAATGATTTTCGCCTGATGCTCAATGATTTTCTGTTGGGGATCGAACGATTCATCTTCTTCCATGTCAAATCGAGCGGCAAATGATGTGCTCATGGCAACATCCTTTCGATGTTGCCACAGGCTTGACACTTGCGAATCAGGTGCTATCAGGAATCCTGAAATTCGCGATTTCGTCCGCCTGTGGCGGTGGTTTTTTGGGGAGGTCCGCACGACCTCCCCGCTCATTTTCAGGGTTTTGGAATTACTTGGCGGATTCGTCAAGCGATCAGCATGAAGCGCCGGATTTTACGATGTCGCGCCAGTTGGGGCCGAGGTGGCGGCGCGCATCAACGGCATTGTCGGAATCCTTGTCGCCGTGGTCGAACATCTTCACCTTCATCGTGAATTGATGCCTCCTGAACGGGATGTGAGTCTTGGTTCCGATCGGAGAATCATGTTTCCACATTCCCACCTGAACTGTCCGGCCTGCAAAATCCAATGGCAGGAATTTGTCAAATCCTCGTTCGATCGTGGCGATTGCCGCTGAATCAACGGCCATCTTCTGCGCTCCTCCTGGCCCGCAGATAGGCGGCACATCGACTTGGACCATGGATTCCCTTGCAGATATGGGCATGACATTTGCGCTGTGATTGCATCCGGCCAGAACAGCACACAAAACCGCAATGATTATATTTCTGTTGAGCATTTTGCACCTCAGCAAGCTGGCGAATTGACGACCAGGTATTGCGCGATGAACGTGTTTGCCGCGTCAACGACCTCTGCCTTCAGTTCCGGAATTCCACCAAGAGCAGTTCCATTGTGCCGCCAGGTATTGGCGATGTTGCTCTCTCCGCTTGCCATGTCAGTGACGTATTTGATCATTTCAGTGGTGACGAAATAGGCATGGCCAACATCCTTGACGGATACTGCATGAATACCCATTCCCAGAAACCCGAGCGATCCCGGGGCAAATCCCGAGTCATCGTCATGGAGAATTTGTGCGGCGCGGAGCTTGAGCTCCACTACCCCCTCAACCTCTGACCTGATGAGGTTCTCGTGAGTGTGAGCGCCGTCGATGTAGAGTATGAATGAAATTGGAGCACACTCATTGAACAGCATGTACCTGTTCGCGGATTCCGCGCTGGCTCCTTGGCCAATGCTCGTTATGAACACGGCAGCAATGATGATTGTTCGTAGCATGTGCGTGCGCCTCCTCGCCTGTTGCGAGAGCGCACTTGACGACCCAATGGAACCTTATAGGTTCGCGCGGCCTCACGCGGTTCGGTGCACTCTCCAAGTTGACACCGGACCCAACGGCAAGGCCGGGGCAGGGGCGGCTACCCCTGCTTCGGCCGCAACTGGCGTCGGGCCGTTGACCCGACTGGGAGCCGGGCCGGTCGCCAAACAATCTCAAGACTAGATGATTCCCGCGCTAACGGGCGGCCCGGCATGGGCCGAGTCTTGAGTTTTTGGCGACACTGGGATTAGAATCGACTTGAAGTGAGGAGTCAATACTACTACTAACGACACAGGAGAAAGCAGTATGGCCTCCAAACCAAAGCGGGAACCGCGCGAAGTCGAGATCGTTCGGCCAGACTATCAGCCGAGCAAGGCGGAGCTCGAGGCTGATGCGCGTATAGATGCTACGTTTGAGGAAGCGATCGACGCTCTGTGCAGGCCCGTCGATATTCGCTACGTCGACCGCCCGCGCTGAGAGTCCTTCGGCACTTTCCTACATAATTCCCTTTTTTTAAGCGTGTGAAACTTGGGTTAAGATTGGTTCAGCCCGGAGATTGCAAGCCGAAGCGGTCATAAATGCAGGTCATTACACTTATGACCCCTCACCGTTCCATTCATGCGCAGAGGCCATATTCCGGCTACATAGACGTTTCAGCAGGTATGTGCAGATTCCTATGTATTTGACGGGGATTCCTACGACATCTGACGGATCGGTACCAAAGAAAAGAACCACGCGGCCACGTTGACCGAGGTCAGCCTAATTTCAGTCGGGGTTGGACGACGGTAGCACCGAAGCGAATGTCACATACAGCATTCGTCGCCATCTGCTGCCGCAAGGTTCGGCTTTGGTGCGGACGCGACAAGAGCGGAAACAGCGTCGTCGGTACCGTAGAGCACGAGTTTTTCGAATTTATCCCAAGGGAAGCCTATTCCAGGGTCTGTTCTTCTGGTGGGGTCGAGTTTCGCGTGACTAACGACATGAACTAAATTCGGATATTTGGCCCAGCAATACCTTACAATACGCGCGGTTGCTTCGATTTGCCAATTGGAAAAACGATCCGCTTTGTTCTGACTGTTCACGATCTCAATTCCCAGAGAATAGTGGTTCACCATTTTCTTACCATCCCAGACGTCTGGGTGAGATCCCCATTTTCTTACATGCCAAGCTGCACGTGCTTCATGGCAGGTCGCCCAAACAAACTTTCCATGTTGGTCTTCGTTTTCATCGGGGACAAGCCAGTGGAAGCTTGCGCTTCCTTTTTGAATAACGCTCACAGCACCGAGTGATGACAAGCCAGCTGTAGCGTGGATGACAACGGCCCTGATTCCGAGCAACGGATCATAACTCCGCGTTGAAGAAGCTCTAATGGCATAAGGTTGAATGTTGGGATACCACTCCTCTGCAAGATTTATGTTTTTCGGCCGTCCGGAAGATGGAAGATCAAATTGAAATGATTTTGGGTTAGCCATTCTCCGCTCCTAGTGCCGTGAGCGCATTCTCAATGCGGTTTTTCTCGGCATCCACGGCCGCCTTTGCGACTTTCGAGGCACCTTCATTGATTTCATTTGCAGCCGCTTCGGCGCGCTGTTGTTGAAGCACCGCGCGCGCGCGCTGCAATTCCTTCAACGCCGAAATCCGTCTGTTCTTTTCGTCCGGTGACACCCCCGGCGGCAGTGGAGGAATCTTGTTAATTTCAGTGTTGACCTTATCGATCAGCTTGTCGAGTTCCTTGGCTGAAACGCCCATGACATACCCTGCTCTACCGGTTCTCCGCCATTAGGGTTCGGATGCGGCTAAGACCTGCATTGATCTCTCCCGTCACGAACACTGCATCGCCCAGGTCAGTTGAAAGCGTTGCCGGCGTATCAATCGCGACCAATGTCGCACGCATCGCTGAAATCGCAGCATCCAGCATCACCACCCATTCACTGACGATCATGCGCTCGCGCCGAATGCTGTTGATCGTTTCCTCGACAGATTCTCCCAGCAATATCTTCAACTCACGATCTTCATAGAGCTTCTGCGTGAGCTGTTCGTAGACGACAGGGGCGTTTTTCCTGAGCGTTTCCAGCAGAAGGATCAGATTTTCTCCCTGCTCCTTTATGATCTCGCGAAAGGCATTTCGGCTGCCGAAGGCAGAGATACTGGAACCACCCTCAAGTGCCACACCCAGAGCGCTGCTGATGCCCGGTAGCGGAATACCCATCAACTGGCCAGCCGAGGAAATGTTACTCTCAAGGTTCATGATGTCGGTGCGGGCGGTTTCCAGCGCCTGTCCGTCGGCATAGACCAACGCAATGCGATTGAACCGCTCGAGCGCACGGAAGGCTGACTTGATTGATCCCGCAACAGGAGGATAACCGCTCTGCGCAAAATAGCGTGCGTGCTCGACGGCGAATCGCGGTGCAATGATCAGTTCTTCATCCCCGCGTGTGTCGGGGTTGCCGGCGGTCACTCCGTTCACCTTTTTGCCTTGATCAATCAGTCGAATGGCGTTTCGACGCTCTGCCATGGCCAGCCGATCAATGACAGGGTCCGCCGCCTTGATCAGCGTATCGATCGACTGCGTGTATACCTTGAATTCAGCAATTCCTGCGTTGTTTGCGCAACCGCTCAGCGTTGTCACAACCAGAAACAGAGTAATCAGAAATCTATGCATATTTCATTCTTCAATGGTAACCACTCACCCAAATTCGCAGGCAGTCTGCACACGGATGACTTCTGTGTTCACGGCAGGGCCTCGGGGGCCATTTTTGCGGACACGTTTACGTTCTCCGGAAACGAACTGCGGGACGATTTGAAGTCATACGCGTCAGGCGACAGGGCAGCCGCGAGTTCTCCGACGGCGGCGGTGTCCGTCTTCGACACCCCATTTGCCAAGATCAACACATCACTGCGGGATTCCCAAAACGCCGCCAACCGCAGATTGTACTGGTAGAGGCGCACGAACATCGCCACCAGGAATAACAGGAAGGTGATCGTGATCAGCCTGAGCAGCAGAACCGGGTCTAACAGGGCATTCCACCAATTTTGGTGACCGTTTGCACCGTCCCCGGGTATGGCGACGGTGGGCTCGTTTTTGACGAAGTTCTCCATGTCCAAGTAGAGGGGGCTGTTGCCCAGAACTGGCGATCCGCTCATGACTTCGAGTACGGTGGCCGGGACCCTGTCCCGCCAATTGGCAAGCTGAGGGTGGGGTTCCAGTTTGAACAAGTTGCCAGCTTCGTCCAGACCTACAGCGGTGAATGACGCCCGATCTTGAGCGTCCGAAGGGGCAACGCTCGCAACTGACTTGATCTCATAATCGGAGTTGAACCGCTGTGTCCTGTGCCACGCACCTCCACCATTCGTCGTCACGAAAACCGAGCCCTTTTTGCCGACGAGAACTCCATGTGTCGCTTCGGCACTGAATGACGTTGCAGATCTGTCGTGAAGCTCTTCGTTGGGTAGGAGTTGAAGCGAATTCCTGCGATTCCAGCTTGTTCCGCGGTCGGAGGAGACAAAAACGCTACCTTTGGTGCTTACGAGTACGCCGTTCTCATCCGTTTCCGATAGAGCAACGGCTAGCCAGCCCTCGCCTCGCCCGGCCTCCACGTCAACCCCGGACGGAAGCGCCCAAGTTTCGCCTCCGTCCGAAGTTACACGAATGGTTCCATTGGCGCCGGCCAAAACACCGTGGGTACCGTCCGCAGTGAATGCCGCGGCATTCAGCCATTCGGTCTGCTTGAAGCCTAATTCTCGGACTGGGTCGAGATCGACCCATTCCGAGGTGCTATTTCCTTCACTTTTTCGTCTTCTCTTAAAGATTCGTTGTTCTGTGTTCGGTGGGTCACGACCGAGACCCAACACTCCGATGGACCCGTCCGCGTTGAACGCCGCAGCTTCAGCGAAGGTGCCCACATTTCTGTTGTCTTGGTCGTAATTCAGATTTTCGATTTCCCAATCGCTTCCCCATTCCCTGGAAGCGAGTTTTCCTTTATAACTGAGAGAAAAAACGGTGTCCCCGGACCCGCGCCAGGTATTCACGATCCAATCCGAATCCGAAAACGGGCCAACTTCCGCTTTCGACCAACTCACCCCGCCGTCCTCCGAAAGAAACGCCAGGCCGTTGTTGCCCACCGCCAATACATTACGGCTATCGTCGTGAAAAAAAACGGACACAAGCTGTTGCCCCTCAACGGGGCGAGGTCCGATCGAAAAGTCGAGGCCCACCGTCTCTTTCCAAGACCGGCCCCCATCGGATGTCACAAGAATCTTCTGTCGTTTTCCTGGGTCTGAGCCGACACCGGCGAGCCCCACCGCTCCATCTTTGCTGAAGGCCAATTTCAGGAATCGCCAATTGCCTGAGGAAACAACGAAGCCGTGAGGCACGACCACCCAAAGCAATCCCTCAACCGCCGCGTCCAGGTAGGTACCGTAGCGTTCCTCGAACACCCTCTTTCGGGCGACGACATCCTCCTGCAATCGATCTACGAACGGCACGACGACCGCGGTGAAATACAGTCCGGCACCCAGAATCACCACCGCGCTGGCAAGAAGAAAGACCGCGCCGGTCCGCAGCCACCGCGCCCTCCTCCGCTGTTCATACGCGACCCGCAGCAGTTCCTCTGCACCGGCAAGACGGCCGCCCGCTTCGACACCTGGGTCCATTGAAACGGCGTGGACCCGAAAACGCCAAACAGCAACGATGCCGAAAAGGAATGCAGCGAAGAAATAGACTGCCGGGCTGGTCGGAAGCGCCGCCAAATAGTTCCACACAATTCCGCCGGACTGATCCGCTGACAGCGGAAATTTTGGGTCATCCGACAATTGCTGAATCGGTTCCGACCAATTTCCTTGAATCAACAGGTCCCAAACCGTGCTTATTTCCCGGGACCAGGAGGTCAACGCCAGGAAGAGGGTAAGAAGCAATGTAGGGGCGGCGAGAAAAGCAAATGCGACAACGACGTTACGCCATCGGAGTTCCCGGATTCTCGCCAAAAAGCCCAGCACTTCAGTCCGATCTCATACAGTGCGGGATTCGTGATACAACTTCCAGTGAATGACAAACGTCAATCCATCGACCGTCCACAGACCCCGAATTTCCGCTTCCCTCGTCAATTCTGGCTCCCCGTTCTCCTGTACCTGTCTCGGCACGCCCAACGCAGCGGGATAGTGTTTTGGTCGAGGATTTGTTCCAAACTTGTGGTCGCAGAAATGCGATGCGCCTGGTGAAAACACCGGAGCGAGGAGGGGCGCCACCTGGCGCATTCAACTTCATAGGACTTGCTTTCATCATGGACGTCTCGTCCCTTGTGGACGGGTCGGGCCAAGGGATTGGGAGCAACCAAGGATCGATTCCGGTACGAGCCGAAATGACACTCCAAGAGCTTGACCCAAAAGTCCCAACTTAGCGCAATATCCTGCGTTTATTGCCGGTTGTCGGCGCACGTTTGCACATCATATGGCGTTTTCATTAAAGCTCCTTGGACAAGTGTAGATTAAACTGAAACAGGTGTCAAACAAACGTTTGGTATTTTTTGCCTCAGGAGTTGAACTACTTTCGGTCGTCGTGTGAACTTTCATGGAGGTTACGTATTCCGAAGGTACCCTCCACTTTCCGTTCGGGCGTTCTAAAGTGCAGCATGTATTTCTCGGTGTTGCCGCTGCGTGTGAGTAAACTCGACTGCAAGGCGTTGAGTTTGCGACCAATGGCCGCGGGGGTGTTCAGGTCAAATTTCAACACAGTGACATGAGGTCCATCCCTCGCTTCCAGTTTGATCCTTACCAGGATGGCGTTACCACGGCCGCACTCGAGGGCCACGCCGGGGAGCTGAGAGGAAGAACGCCTGGCCAGTCCGGTCAGGTTTCCGCAGGGTCCGGATGGGAATGGCCGGAAGAAATGGAAACATCGATTCTCGCCCCGATGAGATCCATCGCGATCTCCATTGCCTCATCC
>JAPOVX010000375.1 GCA_026707935.1 Paracoccaceae bacterium | reverse complement strand
GGATTATGCCGGCGAAGTTCTGCGCCTGACCAGGAAGATGCTGGATCATCGCATGCGCCATGCCGACCATACGTTGTCCGATATGAAAGTCACACGCAGCGGGACCGTCAATTTCCAGCCATAGGATTTTCGACTGCGCCCCCGAGGGGCCGCCGCCCGGGCATCGATAAGAAGTTTGCGGCCGGATCGATCGGTGTCGTCGCGCCGCTAAATCGACCATCAAGCGGCCAGTCGGCAACTGGCCGAAATAACCGCCCGTCCGGGCCTCCATCGCCGGAATCAATCATATCATCCAGGTACCGGGTATGCGAATCGCGCCCGCGTTGGGCGTGGACCCGAAGCTCCCCGCGCCGGTCTGCTGTTGCCGCATCCGCAGTGCACCAAATGTCGCCGGCGCTTGCGGGGAGACACTCCAGCACGAACAAGTCTTTCCCTATCTGCGGCGATCGCTTACTCCATGCGCGGTTACCGAAGACCAATGCGCGACAATCGCCGGCCAGGCGCTGCCGGTGGCAGAGGAAATGCTAATGGGTTGAGCGCGGGTCGAGGGCGTCTCTGAGTCCGTCACCCATGATGTTGATGCTCAGCACCGTGATGGCGATCATGAAGCCCGGAGGGATCCATATCCACGGCATGTTTTTCAGGACTGATACCGTCTTGGCTCCTTCCAGCATATTTCCCCAGCTGGGTGTCGGCACCTGGACCCCCAATCCCAGATAGCTCAGGGCAGCCTCGAGAAGGATTGCCTCGGCGACGCCAAAGGTCGCCGCAACGGTGAGCGGGCCAACAAGGTTCGGAAGCAGGTGCCTAACCATGATTCGAACATCCGCTGCTCCGATGCAGTGCGCGGCCATGACATATTCTTTTTCCCTGAGCGAAAGAAACTGCCCGCGCACGAGGCGGGCAATCGTCGCCCACCCGAGGAAACCGATTATCAGGATCAGGTTGCGAATGCTGGGACCAAGCAATGCAACGCTTGCCAGTACGATGATCAGGGTGGGAAGCGACAGGAAAACATCCGTGATGCGCATCAGAACACTGTCCACAATGCCGCCATAGTAGCCAGATATCCCGCCTATCACGGTGCCGATGACGAGACTGATCGAAATGGCGGTTACGCCAACGAGAATGGAAATCCGGCCACCGTAAATCAGCCTGCTCAAGATATCCCGCGCCACTGAATCCGTTCCCAGCCAGTGCTGTGCGCTTGGCGGCTTGAAGATGCCGGATTCAATATTGATGTCGTGGGGATGATACGGAGCGATCCATGGGGCAAAAAGAACGATCACAAACAGGACGGCCAATATGCACGCGCAGAAGACGGCCAGCTTATGCCGCTTGAACCTGCGCCACGCCCTGTGCCCCCCGGTTCTTACGTCGACGTCCGACACTTCAGGCTCCACGGCCGGATCGACGATCTCAGACATGCCAGGGTCTACTCGTACCTGATGCGGGGATCCGCCACGGCGTAAAGAATATCCGCCAGCAGACCGGCAGCCAGAACGGCGACACCGTAGACGACCAGCTGCGCCATGATGATGTAGTAGTCCCGTGCGATCGCCGCATCCACAAAGAGCGATCCCAGCCCAGGCCACTGGAACACAGTTTCCAGAATGGCGGACCCGCCGAAGATCCAGGGAAGCTTCAGGGCAATGATCGTGATCAGGGGCAACAGCGCGTTTCTGAATGCATGTCCCATCAGGACATGCCAGCCCGACAACCCCTTGGCGCGGGCGGTCGTGATGTAATCCTCCCTGATCACTTCCAGCATGCTGGCCCTTGCATAGCGCATGATGTCGCTCATGACTACAAGCGCCATCACGAGTGACGGCAGCACCAGATGCCTGATATGGTCCCCATAGGTGAACGGCACAGCAGGCGTTCTTGCCCCGCTGGTCGGAAACATGTCCAGATTGAGCGAAAAGACGAAGATCGCCAGCATCGCAATGAAGAAAACCGGCACCGAGACTCCCGAGAAGGCCAGCACCGTAAGGATGTAATCGATCGATGTGTTCTGTTTCAGTGCCGAAATCACCCCTAGGGATATGCCGAGGAAACACGCGATAACGAGACTCACCGCCATCAGTTCAAGCGTCATCGGTATTCGCTCGACCAGCAGTTTGGCGACAGGTTTCCGGTCCCTGAACCGGTAGCCGAAATTGCCTTCGCTGAGGCCTTTCAGCCATTTGAAATATCGAACGTACGCCGGGTCGTTGAATCCATGCATCTCGCGCAGCCGCTCCAGCTGTGCGGCCGATATGTTGCCGAGGGAGGTAGAGGAGGTTTGCATGATCATGGCCGAAACGGCATCACCCGGAGCCAGTTCGATGAACGTGAAACTCGCAACCGTTATCAGCCACACCACGGGTATGGAGATGAGAAACCGGCGAAGTATGTACTTGATCATCGATATCCGGTCCGGGGACTATGCCTGCCGGGACCCACAGGTTGACCCTGAACAGCGAATCCCATGAATCGGCCGGGGCAGGTTCTGTTCAAATGACGTGGCTGCACTATTCTGTTCAACTTACAGGCAGTGCGCTCCGCCAGACCGGCGGCCGGCCGGAAAGAGGGAAAACACTGGGGGATTCTGAACATCAGACTGGACTGATGTCAATTACCGGCGGTGCCGACCGGGCCATGAAATATGGCGCCTTGCCGCAGCCTATGACATTCGCGCCAGACCGGACCGCGGGAACAAGCCCACAGACCGGGGTGCCCGGGCCAGCCGCGGCCTGCGCGCGCCTTGCCGACTCACACAAAATGGCACGCGCACCACGCGTTTGACGAAACCTGTCGGAGTTCGGGCTCTTCTTCGAAGCATCTCGGTTTCGCCAGCGGGCATCTGGTGTTGAAATTGCAGCCGTGCGGCGGATTGGCCGGGCTGGGAACATCGCCTTCTAGGATCGTCCGGTTCCTATTGGCTTCTATCTCGGGGTCATGCACCGGGATCGCCGACAACAGTGCTTGGGTGTAGGGGTGCAGGGGATTGCCGTACAGTTGATTGCGGTCCGTGAGTTCCACGATCTTGCCCAGATACATGACGCCCACACGGTGGGAAATGTGCCGGACCATGCTCAAATCATGTGAAATGAACAGGTAGGTCAGGCTGAATTCATCCTGGAGGTCCTCGAGCAGGTTGATGATCTGGGCCTGTATCGACACATCCAGGGCGGAAATCGGCTCGTCGCAGACAATAAAGTCCGGATTGACCGCCAGCGCCCGCGCGATCGCGATGCGCTGGCGCTGACCGCCTGAGAACTCATGGGGAAAACGGTTGGCATAGTGTGGATTGAGACCGACCCTGTTGAGCAGGTCGCTCACTCTTTCCGATACCTCGGCGCGCGGGCATAATTTGTGAATCCTCATCGGTTCACTGACGATTTCGTGGACGGAAGCCCTTGGATTCAGGGAGGAATAGGGGTCTTGGAACACCATCTGGAGCCGGCAGCGCAGGGTCCGCAACTCCCTTTTGCGGAGTTTCGCCAGATCCTTTCCGGCGAAGATCACTTCCCCTGAAGTGGGCCGGTACAATCGCAGAATTGCCCGCCCTGCCGTTGTCTTGCCGCAGCCGCTTTCGCCCAGCAGGCCCAGGGTTTCGCCCTCGTGAACATCAAAGCTCACGCCGTCGACGGCCTTCACAGCGCCCAAGTTTCCGATACCAAATCCGGTGCCAACCGGAAAATGCATTTTCAGGTTTCTGACTTCGATTAGGACCGGCTTTTCCATACTCATGTCGGCTCAATCATTGACATTCACCCAGCACGCAATTTCATGATCGGCCGCAATGCTCCTCAATAACGGATTCCTGGTCCGGCAGTCCGGTATCCTGTGCCGGCAACGATCAAGAAAAGGGCAGCGGTCCGGCATGTCAATCAGGTTCGGCGGCAGACCCTGTATGGAGGTGAGCCTCTCACGGGTTGTCGAGTCCAGTTTTGGCAATGAGCCGAGCAGGCCTCTGCTGTAGGGATGGCTGGGGTTGGCATAGAACTCCCGGACCGGCGCCGATTCAACGATTTGCCCGGCATACATAACAATGACTTTGTCGACGCATCCCGCCACCACTCCCAGATCGTGCGTGATCCATATGACCGCCATGCCAAGTTCCTTGCGCAGACGCATGACGAGGTCGATGATCTGTGCCTGCGTGGTGACATCAAGCGCTGTCGTGGGCTCGTCGGCGATGAGGAGCAGCGGATCGCAGGACAGGGCCATGGCAATCATGACGCGCTGCCGCATTCCGCCGGAAAACTGGTGCGGATAGTTGTTCAGCCGGTTGCCGGCGTCCGGAATGCCGACCATGTCCAGCAGGTCAATCGCGTGCTGGCGGGCCTGCTCCCTGTTCCTGTCGGTATGCAGCAGCACCGTTTCCACGATTTGACGGCCAATCGTCAGCACCGGATTGAGTGACGTCAGGGGATCCTGGAAGATCATCGCGATCTGGTTGCCGCGAAGACTTCTGAGATCTTTGATGTCCATCCTGAGGACGTCGCGCCCCTGGAACAGCACCTCTCCCGCCACGATTTTCCCAGGCGGTTCCGGGATCAGCCGCATCAGGGACAACGCGCCGACGCTCTTGCCGCAGCCGCTCTCCCCAACAATTCCGAGCGCTTCTCCGCGCTGAAGCGAATATGATATGCCGTTGACTGCCTGGACCACGCCGTCTTCCGTCGTGAAGATCGTCTGCAGATTACTGACTTCGAGCAAAATCCACTTCCATCCCGCTGATCGTCAACAACCGTGTGTCCCCATCGCGGTTGTGGACCTGACGGCACACCTCCGGGCCAGGTCAAAATTGTCACGAGTCATCCCAAGCGCCGGCGCAGGCGCGTCTGTCCCCGGTGAAAGTGCCGGCAGCCCGATCCTCCCCGTGCGCGCTGTGGCCGCGTCGGCCCCTAGGAGGCCCCGTCATTCTCCCAGAACCAGTCATGGCGCACGATCTTTAGATCATACCCCTGTTCCCAATAGCGCGCAACCGGACTGTCCCGCCATTCCTTGTCCAGGGTGTCCCAGGTAAATGGCTCGCCCACATCGGGGGGGTCGGCGCGAAGCCATCTTTCACCGATGGCGTGGCTTGTGCCGGTATAGCGAACATCGATCGAGAGCCGAATTTTATCAGGCGTCCGATTGGCGGCCGCAGCGTGCACTGTGAACATCTTGAACAACAGGATGTCGCCGCACCGAAAACCGGAATGGTGCCACTCCAGCGTGGGATCGACGTCGACAGTCCTTCCCCCGGACCCTCCAGCCGGCCGCGGTTCGAGGAAACCGGCCTTGTGGCTTCCCGCCAGAACTCTCAAGCCGCCGACGGCCTCCGGCACGTCACCCAACGGTATCCAGCAACTGATGGTCTCCGTGGAGCCTCCCACAAAAATCCAGTCCTGGTGCGGCTGCGTGATATGTTCGGCGGTGTCGGGAAACGATATGCGCGCGATCGTCCTCGGAAACGGCACGATACGCTCCTGGAAAAGATCCTCCATGATGCGGATCAAGTTGCGGTCGAGTTTCAGGCGGTGAAACGCTTCCAGGGCCTGGACCCTGGCGTATACGTCCAGATATTCGTCATCATCATCATCATCGTAAACTGGACCGCGGGCGGCAATGGCTTCCAGAGAGTCTCCTCCGGAGCGCGTCCAACCGGCCTCTGCACAGATTTCGAGGAATTGGCGTCTCAGATCCAGAACCTCGTCCTGCGGCAATATGTCCCTGAGAAACAGATATCCGTCATGACGCATCCGCCTGCGCAGCCCGGGCGGATCATCAAGCAGACTGTTCGATTCCACAAATGGCTGCATCGCGCACTCCCTTCAACCTGCAGCGCCCCCGCCCGCAAAGCGAAAGAACAAGGCGGCAAAATCCTTCTGGCGGCCAGCCCAGTGCCAGCCTCGCAAATCGTTACGATACTGTGTCGGCATCATCAACTGACTGTTTCCGAGGCTGCCTCATGATCGAGCAACGAATGCAACATTTCAGTCTTTCTGCCTTTAACAAATCAAGAACATCCCGATAAGCGCGATGCGTGGATGACGACGTCACAAGGTTGTGGAACAGCACGGCGGTCTTCGCTGCCGCGGGACGGTCCGTTGGCGTTTTCAAACAGTTCGATCACACGGATCTGACACTTCGCCTGATGACAACTAAAGTTGTCGCATGGCCGAAGTGATCCGGAGCAGTGTCCTTGATGAGTGGCATCCGGGTTGCGGGATCGTCGGGCAATGGCCCGGATCGCTGCACGGATAGATCTTTTCGCATCGGGAAACTTCGGCGATGTCGCGACCGTCAGTGGCGGTGTTTTCGAACCCCGGATCAACTACGGGCCGGGCTATCGGGTATATTGCCTGCGCCGAGGCCAGCATCGCGTTGTTCTGCTTTGTGGCGGAGACAAGTCATCACGGAACCGGGACATCAAGCAAGCCAAGGCGCTTGCCGGAGAGTGGAAGGATTGAGCCACGCAAGAAGTGACGTTTGCCCACTACGACACCGCAGATTATCTCAAGAGCGAGGAAGACATCGGAGCTTACCTTGACGCGGTGATGGAGGAGGGCGGTGATGACCCAGCCTATGTTGCCCGTGCCCTTGGAACCGTTGCGCGGGCACGGAACATGACGGCACTCGCCCGCGAAGTCGGAATGAGCCGCGTCGGCTTGAACAAGGCGCTGTCAGGAGAAGGAAATCCTACACTCGCCACCGTCCTGAAAGTTGCCAAGGCGCTCGGTCTCAGAATCTCCTTTCGACCGCAAGCCGCTAAAGGGGCCAATTGACAGTAGCAAAGTACGTATTCCTCCATCGATTCTTATGGTCGGGTATTCAGATCAGGAAGGATCAGGGTCAGCCGACCGGTTCATTGGCTGATCTGCTTCGAGGCGTTTTCACCGGCAGCATGGATGATGTCGGCAAAGTCACCCGGTGCCATTGTGGTGATTGTGGACAATGGCTTTTTGGTGCTGCCGGTCCCGGTGGAAATCATGCGCCGGAAAGTTGGCGTTCAATGGCAAGGTTGTGGAACGGCGCCGCGTTTTGCGCCGTCGCAGGCCGGTCAGCAGGTGTGTGTATGAACAGCTCGATTTCCCCCGCGACCCTGCAGACGGCCGTGTTCAAATGTAGCCTAAGCGGACCGAGCGTTGATCAAACGCGCAACCACCAAAACACGGCTAGGACTTTCCTGTCTTCCATTCGCCAAATCGTTCGACAACCGCATTACTGAAGGCGATTATCTTTCTGTCCTGCTCGCTAATCGTGGGAGCGCCTTGCGCAAAGACATGGTCGTGGCGTTCTTCAACGGTCACAGGATTGCGTTTCAAATCGTCCTCAAACGCTTTTTGCTCTTCGCCCGAACGAAAAAGAATCACCGGTACGGTGGAGAGCCTTCCGCCACTTGGTCCGTCACGCAGGAGTTGGTCTTTCGCTGTACCGGTCAAGAACTGAAGAAACAGGAAGTCAATCGTGCCGGCACACAAAGAGAAAAACCATAGGTCCTTCGTGAGGTCTACGCGTCTTGGTAGCGGCGCAGGCGTTATCGCCCTCATTTCGTCGTAAAGGACGCACTCGACTTTAACCAACACGGTTTAGTGAAAACAAAGGGGCATATATAGATGGGTTGACGGCACGGTTCCGCCGCCAGCTTTCGATCAGTTTCACGGGTCACAGGGGTGGACATGATCCCCTCCTGCTCACCCGAAGCCCGGTGGCGGTGAGAACGCATGCTCGGCATCCATCAGGAACGTCTCCCGAAGGAGCTCGCCGCTCGGGGCATTGAGACGATCTCCATTGCGAACCGCTATCTCGCCGCGCGTTACCGCCCTGTGTTGAACGCCGAGTTCGCGGTGCCGGCGGCCGAGGCGGGCACGGCGTTCGTGCCGTTCTTCGGCCCGGGGCTCGCCGACATCCTGTGCGGGCTGTACGGAAGAACGGTCGGGCGGGACATCTGCGTGAGCTTCGAGAACCGGAAGCTCCAGGTTCCGGCCCAGGCTCACCGCCGCCGCTTCATCAAGGTCCGGGTGCGTGTCCATCGTTATCCGGACGGGCGCCCGGCCACATTCCACGGACCGCGAAAGCTCGCAGACTATCTTTCCGACGGCCCGGTGGTCATCACCGATCCGGCCGCGGACGTCGGGTGGCGCGGGTGGGCTGAACGTGATGAATGCGATCTTGTGGAAATGTGGACGAGCACGTCGGGCCGCATGGACAGACCTTGGACAACGCCGGGCGTTGACCACCGCCTGCCCACACTCGCGCCTCTCGCTCACGATTCCACAGGACCAACACCAACCAGTTTTCTCTTGAATTTGGTCAAAATGAATACCGGACAGTTCCATTTGTCACAGACACCAGACACCGGCTTTTTTTTGACGGGGGCGCAACCGCATGATATTTTTGAGGTGACAAATCAGAGAGAGAGAGAGGAGAAAAAAATGAAAAATGTCACTACTGTCCCAACGTTAATTGAATAGATTCAATTGGTTAGAGGGAGGGGGTTGTTCATTTCTGCACAGTACACGACGCTACTTGAATTGAGAGGCGAAAAGGATTCGAATTGAGGACTCTTGAAACGTCTTCAGCACGA
>JAPOVX010000246.1 GCA_026707935.1 Paracoccaceae bacterium | reverse complement strand
GGCCATCGAATGCCTCTTCTCGGATGCCAAGACCCGTGGCTTCAACATCGAGGATACCCAAATCACCGATTCCGCCAAACTCTCGACCCTCCTCGGCATCGTCACTCTCGTCGTGACGTGGGCACACCGCCGCGCGACCCGGGTGATGGGGCGCAAGCCAGTTCTGGTTCAAATGTTGCGCGCAACATTTGAACCAGAACTGGCGCGGCAAACCCCTGTATAGCCTCGCCACCATCATCAGCCTGATTGGTTCCACCACGACCGGCACGGGGCTGAAGGTCTACTGTGACCGGGACACGAACGAGTAAACGACCGGCATCAAGATCAGCAAATCGGAGATCAAGGCCCTGGACATCCGGCGCGTCGACTTCCATGGCGACTGGAACTACACCTTGCTTCCGAACCCTGTTAATGTAGCGGTTTTTTCGTGACAAACCCTCAGTGTATTTCCGGTTTCGACAAGCCGGGTACCGATGGCACCTCCCATTGCGCCTGCACCGATACGTGCAGCTTTTCGTGTCACGAACATCTCTCCCTGATTTTCGCCACCAGCGCATCGACCAACTGGTCGAATGGCTGGTCGATATCCGCGATGATCGCCATCTCATCCTGACCTGGTGGCTCAAGCGTGGCCAACTGGCTATCGAGCAGCGAAACGGGCATGAAGTGGCCCGAGCGTTTTGACATCCGCTCGGCCAGCACCTCACGACTGCCCTCCAGATACAGAAAACAGACCAATTCACCGGCGCTGCCGCGGATGATGTCGCGGTAGGAGCGTTTCAGCGCCGAGCATCCAATGACAACCGACCCGTCAATTGCCGCGAGCCGTTGGCCGACCCTGACCAGCCATGGTGCGCGGTCAGCGTCAGTCAGCGGGGTGCCGCTCGACATCTTCGCGATATTTGCAGGCGGGTGGAGGTCGTCGCCATCGGTGTAGTGCATGCCCAGCCTTTCAGCGACCGCAGCGCCGACCGAGCTTTTGCCGCAGCCGGACACTCCCATGATCACGAACTTGCCGGTTAGAGGCACGCCGTTATCCCGCCATCGACAAATAGCGTGTGACCATTGACGAAACTGGAGGCGTCCGATGACAGGAACACCGCCGCGCCCACCAGTTCTTCGACCTTGCCCCAGCGGCCCGCGGGCGTGCGGCTTTTCAGCCAGCCGGAAAATTCCGGATCTTTCACCAGAGCCGCATTGAGGGGCGTGTCAAAATAACCCGGTGCGATGGCGTTGCAGTTGAGCCCGTATTTCGCCCAATCTGTCGCCATGCCTTTGGTCAGGTTGGCCACCGCGCCTTTCGTGGCGGTGTAAGGCGCGATTCCGGGACGGGCCAGCGCCGTCTGCACGCTGGCGATGTTGATGATGCGCCCCGCACCGCGTCCGATCATGTGCCGCGCGCAGGCTTGCCCGACATTGAACGCTGTTGCGATATTGTTGCGCAACAGCATCTCGAACATGTCCGCGGGGAATTCCTCCAGCGGCGTGCGGTACTGCATTCCGGCATTATTGATCAGAATGTGAACCGGACCGATGTCGTTTTCATAACGATCGATCGCCACTTTGACCGCGGTGTTGTCGGTGGCGTCGAAGGCCAGTTCATGGACGTCGGCGGCGTGCGCCCGCAGCGAGTTCGAGGCTTTGGACAGCTTGGCCGTATCGCGTCCGTTTAGCACGATCTTCGCACCGGCTTCGGCCAGTCCCTTTGCCAGGGAAAATCCGATCCCCTGCGAGGAACCTGTGACAAGCGCGGTCATCCCGCCGAGGTCGAACATCGCTATGCCGGTGGCCATGCGCCGCTTCCCGTTTATTTGACTCGACAAGACGTTATTCCTCCATTGATGTCATTGATATTGTCAATAACTCCGTTGTCGCCATGAGCAAGGAATTGCCGAAACACGAGATCACCCAGGTCGGCCCTTATCCGCAGTTGGACCAGGCTCCATTAGACCAAGCCTTTACAATGCATAAGTTTTTCGAGAACCTGGAACCAGATTCATTTCTGAGCGAGTCCGGGTGCGCAGTGCGGGGAATCGCAACGCGGGGTGAATTGGGCGCCGACCGAAAGATGATCGAAGACTGTTCGAATCTCGAGATCATCCCTGTATACGGGGTCGGATTCGATGCGGTCGACCTCGATGCGTGCCGTGAACGCAAAACGCGGGTGACCAACACGCCGGATGTTCTGACACGCGACGTCGCCGATCTGGGTGTCGCAATGTCGCTGTGCCAGGCGCGTGGCATGATCGGAGCCAAGGCCTGGGTCCTCAGTGGTGACAGGGCGTGGAAGGAATTTTACCCGCTGAAACGCCGGGTTCACGGAGCCAGGGTCGGCGTGCTTGGGCTCGGGCGGATCGGTATCGAGGTCGCACGACGGCTGGCCGGATTCGACATGGAAATCGCCAATTGCGACCTTGCACCAAAGGGCTGCGCGCCGGACTGGACCTTCATTGCCGATCCGGTGGAACTTGCACACCACGTCGATTACCTGATCGTGACACTTGCCGCTTCGGAAAAAGCCCGCCATATCATGGGCCGCGAGGTGATCGAAGCGCCAGGACCCGCAGGCATGGTGATCAATATCAGCAGGGCATCCAACGTTGATGAAGCTGCACTGCTTGACGCGCTGGAAAGCGTCACGCTGTGCTCTGCGGCGCTCGACGTGTTCGAGGGCGAACCCGACCTGGGTCCACGCTTCCTGAAGCTCAACAATGTTTTTCTTCAGCCGCATCACACCCCAGGCACCTTGGAGACCCGGAAAGCCATGGGTAAGCTGGTGCGCGACAACCTGACTGCGAATTTTGCCGGCCAACCACTTTTGACGCCCGTTCTTTAAGACCGCGATGAAATCTGTCGTCATTCATTCTGCAAGGGATCTTCGGATCGAGGACCGCCCGGCCAGGGATCCCGGCGCGGGCCAGGTTGAAATCCGCATGGCGGCGGGGGGAATCTGCGGGTCTGACCTTCATTACTACAATCACGGCGGCTTCGGAACTGTCCGGCTGAAGGAGCCGATGATCCTCGGCCACGAAATCGCCGGGCACATCACCCGTCTCGGGAAGGGCGTGACTGGCCTGGAAGTCGGGCAATTGGTAGCGGTGTCGCCGTCGCGCCCGTGCCACGACTGCGCCTTTTGCCGCAAGGCGGATTATATTCATTGCCTCAACATGCGTTTCTACGGTTCGGCGATGCCCTTCCCGCACGTCCAGGGCGCGTTCCGTGAGGTGTTGGTGGCTGACGCCACGCAATGCGCCCCCGCCGACGGGTTGTCCGCGGGCGAGGCCGCGGCGGCCGAACCGCTGGCTGTCTGTCTCCATGCTGCCCGCAGGGCTGGCGGCCTCCTGGGCAAGCGCGTGCTTGTCACCGGCTGCGGACCGATCGGACTCCTGTGCATCATCGTGGCCCGACGATCGGGCGCGGCAGATATCGTGTCGACGGATCTCACAAGCTTCACACTGCGCATGGCCAGGCAGAACGGCGCCGACAGCACCGTGAATGTCGGTCAGGCGCCGGAACGGTTGGCTGCCTACGAGGCAGGCAAGGGGTATTTCGACCTGCTTTTCGAATGCACGGGAGCGGCGCAGGCATTGGTCGGCGGAATCGCCGCACTGCGTCCTGGCGGGACCGTGATGCAGCTTGGGCTCGGCGGCGACATGCAACTCCCGGTTCAGACCATGACGACAAAGGAAATCCAGTTCAGGGGTTCGTTCCGTTTCCACGAAGAGTTTTTCTCCGGCGTCGAACTGATGCAGAAGGGCCTGATCGACGTCAAACCGCTGATCACCCAGACCGTGGCGCTTGAAGACGCCGAGAGCGGGTTTCAGCTCGCCTCCGACCGGAACCAGGCGATGAAGGTGCAAATATCGTTCTGAACGGTCGCCGGCCGAGATTCGGGTGGTTCGTCACCTTCCGCGCCGATTGCCGCCGGCGCCGCCAGCGCGACAGTCAGGTCCTGTTCGGGCGAGCCGGATCCGGCGCCGATTCCACCAAGCAACACGCCATCAAACCGGACCTGCAAGCCATCGGCGAGCCCTGTGACTTCGCCGCCGGTCGCGACCGCGACATGCGGAGCACTGCTTCGGGGACTGCGGTACTCGGAGCGCCGGTCGAAGTCGCCGTCAGTGCCTTCGCCTGTGTCGATCTGCGGCTGAGGAAGTTTGCGCGATCATCCGTTTTTTCGCGCCGGTAACCCCGGCGTTCAGGCCGGGGAGGAAAGCGCGTCACTTGTTGATGGTAAGGGGCAACCGAAGCAGGTTCAAATTTGCACAGCATGGTACCCTCCGGTGGAACACACCGGTGCAGCGCGCGGAAACTTCTTGCGATGGCTCGCCTGTGGAACGCGAATTCGAGGAGGACTTGGAAGACCCTCCCGAACCGGCGATTGCCGAGGATGGGAACTGCTCACCCGTTCACGATTGAGATCGGTGTTCTGTTTTTGCTTGGCCATGTCGCAGGCCCGTCCCGCGCGGGCGATTTGGATGGCGACAACTTTTCGGTGTCCGCAATTCAATCACACCGTCCAGACGACGCTGCCGATTTCTGACGGAGTATCCTTGGGCCTTCCTGTCGAAAAGGCAGGGGGCATGGTTGATTGCAACTGAAAACACGAGAATCTCCGCATCGTCAAACAGGTGATGCCAACGGATGAAATACCAGAAGGCATGGCGTGCAAGGACCATGATGCAAACGGTGAGCACGCCCGTCGCCCCATTGGCCTATGCTCCAAACACCTCCAGATCCCGAGGTCCGGTGCCAGCCATGCAGGCCGCAACGACGATTCCCGCTAAGGCCAGTGCGCCGCTCCGTGACGAGAATCTTGTTCGTCGCCTCCACGATTCCGTTGCCGACCATCAGGTTCTCAGCCCTGTACGCGGCGCAGTCCACGCGTTCGCGATTGTTGATGAATTAGCCGATGACACCTGATGCCGGGAAAAGGCTTGCAGGCGCTCGTTTGTTCCCGCCATGTTCGCCACGAACTCCTCTGACAGATGCCCCGGAAAGAAATGGCCGGGTTCCCCGCGCAAGGCAACAAGACGGCTCTCGGGACACGTGGCTGGGCGATCGAAATCCATCCCTCCCGACGCATGGAACGGCACGCGTAAGGAAGCCGACCGGACAACCCGAAATGCCAGAACCGTGACTCAACCGACCGGATTAACAGCAACAGGCGAACAGAAACGGAATAACCTGCCCCGTACCAGAAACGCACCCTCCCTGCCCGCTGTCAATCGATACGCGAGGCCGATGCTCGCGCCCTGCCGCAGACGGGGACCGGCCCGGCTGGTCAGGAACATCGTCATCTGCTGGAACTGCCTCATGAGCGCGCAACGGGCGCAACATTTCCGCTTTCAGGCAAATCCGGCGATATGCCGGATTCTCCGTGGAATTTCGTGGATTCTTGTGCAGGGGAACGCGTTCATCGACCACCAATTGCGCCAGTCTCTGCATTCGCCTCCCATGGGTTGATGACCTCAACATCCGCCGCCTCGAACGGGGAGACATCACGTGTGGCAACGGCGGCGCTTCGATGGATGGCGATCGCCGCGATCAAGCCGTCCTGAAAGCCGATAGCGCATCCTCGGCGGCGCGCGACGGCCAGGACATCACCAAACAGAAGCAAAGCGCCAAGATCAAATGGGAACAAGCGGCCAGAGAACAGGTCGACTGTATCCTTCAGTCTGCGCTCAAGACCGTCACGACGTTTACCTGCGTCCAGCTTGTGAACCCTTGCGCTGATTTCCGCAATGGTGACCGTCGTCAGATACAAAGCATCCTCGGCTTGCCGGTCGAGCCATGCGAGAACGGACGGCGACGAGTTCGGCTTCGCCACTTCGGAAATGACGTTCGTGTCGAGAATGATCATTCCAGCTCAACCGGTTCGTAAGGCGTTTGGTCCCGCGTCAGATCGACATCCAGGAGATCAGCACCATCCCAAAGAGCCGCCATGCGGGTCCCAAGACCAGTACGCGATTCCGGCACCAAGGTTCCTTCGAGAATCTCGCGGGCCAGGGACTCTGCGCTGCGGTTCTGCTGCCGGGCGCGCGCCTTCAATGCGCGGTGGGCTTCCGAGGCCAGTTGACGGACCAGGATCTGCGGCATTTTTTTCCTCCTGCGACGACCAGATGCTATCAAAAGCCAACTCTGATAGCAACGCCTGTGGCGACGTGGGGTGCACGACGAAATTGTGCGAATCGTCCGAGCGGCCTGCTGCGGCTGAATTGTTTGTTGCCTTCCTGTCTGGTTTGGCAATGCCACCAGTTGCCGCCCCCCGGCTTCCGGGCCACAGTCTCAACCCCATGGAGACAATCATGCTGGACATCAATGAATCGAAACGCTCCAGGGACGAGGCCCAGGCCCGTGCCGGGAAAGGCTTCCAGGCGCTCGTATGTTCCCGCCATGTTCGCAACGAACTCTTCTGACAGATGTCCCGGAAAGAGATGGCCGGGTTCCTCGCGCAAGGCAACAAGACAGCTCTCGGGAAGTGTCGCGGGGCAATCGAAATCCATCCCTCCTGATGCATGGAACGGCACGCATAAGGAAGCCGACAGGGTGGCCTGAAAGGCCAGTATCGTGACTCAACCGAGCGGATTAACAGCAATAAACGAACATTTAGCGTCTGAAAGGTGAACAAAAAGGGAATAACCTACCTCGTATCAGAAACGCGCCCGCATTCACCGCTCATCTCCTTTCCGTCCTTGCTCGTCCACTTCGAGAGACACTCTCGACAGCAGATTGACAAGCCTGAGGGAGCGCAAGAACCCGACCCGCGCCGGTTTGTTCCAATGCAGCTTGACGGGTCCGGCACTCCTGTCGACCTGGTCCGGTTCGACCGATCAGGGACCGCGTCCTTCCCATGTCCTAAGATTCGTAAATGACCACGGGTGGGCGCCGTGGACAGGCTGGGTGCCGCATTTGGTGGAAAATCCGTCCCTTGTCCTCTGTTCCCATTCCGATCCGTTTTCGCACCGCGTGCTTGCCCGGGTCGCAATTGCAGCATTGGGACCATCTATCGCTATGGACCTGTTCGACTCCCATGACGACGGAGGCAACGAATTCGCTCCGCTCGCGGAGCCAATGCAGGATCATTGCTCCGAGTTCAATCTCGAAGGCGCACTCGCGATCGTCTCCTTTTTGATAGTACCGGACACGTTGGACGACGTCATGTAGTCCATGACCGGCGGGCCGAATTGCTGACAGACTGACACCGCAATATACTGCGCACATGGCACACCCTCGAAGATGCACGAAACCCCGTAGTCCCACAGTCAACCTCAATCGGTCGACCTGTCGTGCTGTGAACAAACCCATTCGGCTCGAGGAAAAACTGACCTCAAGAAAAGTCCACCACGGCATCAAGGTTTTGTTTGCTCAACACCGGGAGACCGGTACCGGACCCGTGGTGGACACACCGGATTTTCGAGTTGAGCGAACGCACACGGGCGAGATAGTGCTGCGATGAGCATAGAGCGCAGGTTCGATGTTCCGTTTATCGCCCGGATGGCGCTGCGCGAAAAACAGATCCAACAGAATTACCGTCCAATTATTGCCGTCCACAAGTGGTTCGCCCGCCGGCCGGGAACACTGTTTCGAGGTCTGCTTCTCTCGGAGTTTTCGGACGACCCCCTGCACCAATCGTTCTTTCGGGCGAACAACTTCTCCGGCCTCAGGATTGCCGACCCGTTCATGGGAGGCGGAACGCCGCTGATCGAAGCTAACCGCCTCGGCTGCGACGTGGACGGGTTTGACATCAACCCGATGTCGACCTGGATCGTCCGTCAGGAAATTCGCCAATTGGATATCGGGGCCTACGAACGGACCGCGAACGAGCTCATGCTTTCGCTGCACGTGGAAATCGATCGCTATTACCGCACTGCATGCCCGATTTATGGTGATGAAAACGTACCGGTCAAGTCGTTCCTCTGGATCAAGACTCTCGATTGTGAAGCTTGCGGTAAACAATTCGACCTGTTTCCGGGTTATGTACTCGCGCAGAATCGACGGCATCCAAGGCATGTTCTGGTCTGTCCGTCGTGTGGCAGCCTCAACGAAGTCGACCGTCCCGAGAATCCTGGGGAGTGCACGTCCTGCGAAAACGCGCTTCTTCAGCAAGGGCCTGCACACCGAGGCCGATGCAATTGTCCGCATTGCGGCCATTGCAATTCCTATCCGGGCGCGACCAATAAACCGCTGAATCACCGGCTGTTTGCGATTGAGTACTACAATCCGCAACGCAAAGCCGGTCACAAGGGCCGCTTCTTCAAAAAACCCGATGCAGAGGACCTCGCCCACGTTGAGTCCGCAGCGAAGCGCTGGCACCGGATGGAGGCCCATTTCGTGCCGGAAGAACGCATTGCAGAAGGTGACGAGACGTCGCGCCTCCACCGCTGGGGATATTCCCGCTACAATGAGATGTTCAATCCCCGCCAGCTGCTCGGACTGGAATTGAGCTGTAGGCTCATTGCGCACACCAGAGACGAGTGCGTTCGGCACGCGTTGGCAACCAATCTCTCCGATTTGCTGCGTTACCAGAACATGGTGTGCCGCTACGACACGGCGACGCTCAAGTCGCT
>JAPOVX010000010.1 GCA_026707935.1 Paracoccaceae bacterium | reverse complement strand
CCAGTGAAATCGATCGGAAAATGGCAGCGTAATCGCACTGTCAACCCATCTATATTAGCCCCCACAAAATCGGCTTGTGGCAAGAGATCCTCGAGGCGATCAATCTTCATGACGCCCAGCCGGTTCATTCCTTCGCGGCTCACGTAGGGATCATAGGCCAGGACGCGCGCCTGGAATCCCGCGCCCGCAATCTGTGCAAAGCTTTTCCCTATACGACCCAGCCCGATGATCCCGACCGTCTGACCGGCTATGTCGGAACCCATCCACGAAGGTTCCGGCCAGGCCCAACCTTCCCTGCCCATTTGCTCAAGCAGGGGCGGCAGTTTCCTGGCCAGAACCATCATCAACGCAAACGCACCTTCAGCCACGCTTCTTTCCGCATATTCGGGAATATTCACGACGGGAATGCCGCGTTCGCTTGCGGCCGGGATGTCAATTGCATCCACCCCGACTCCGTATTTTATTACGCCCTTCAGCCTGGTCGCGGCCTCTATGACTGCTCGTGTGACGGGCTGATAGCACATGAGCAAAAGGTCAGCGTCCCGGACATGTGAAATGAGTTCCTTTTCCGGTGCGCCGTCCGGCAGGAGGACCAGTTCATGCCCCGCCTCTCGGAGAGTGGCGTCGACCGTTGGCGCCAGGAGTTCACGATCCGTCCGGATGATTTTCATGGGTCTCGTTGTACCGAAATCCCACGGAGCAACCAACGGGTCTTTTCACGGCCGGCGATTCCTGGCGAACTGTGAAACAGGTCCGGCACAGACGGCATTCCGCATTGCTGGAATGACTATCCTTGGTGACAACATGGGTGTATCGCGTCGCCTCCATGGAGGGGCTGGCGAAGCCGTCAACGCCTGTTCAAATGCGTCAGGCGACCGCCCCGCGTGTCATGGGAACAAAACTGGCAGGACTGGCGCCAGTTGGTCGCGTTCGCTCGCTTCAACGGCAGCAAAAAGCCGCCGTCGAGACCGATGCGCACAATTGACGGACCCGCCGGGACGGCGGGCGCCCGAAACCCGGACGATACCGTCAGTTGCCTGGCTCCACCCCGGGTCACCAGAGCGGCATCTCGACCCTACGGCCCGTACTTCCCGAAGTCTCGGCCGCGAGGGCGAAGCGCAGTACGCTGCGGGCATCGCCGGCCGAGAGATCCGCGGCGCGTCCTTCGGCCAGCCTGTCCAGGAAGTGATGCGACGCCATGACGAAGCTCTGTTCCCATCCCGACGGCATGTCGGCATGAATGGTCAGTTTACCGTCCCTGTAGACGACGACCGGCGGCACATCTCCCAACTGGCCGTGGCCGCAATTGATCCAGATGACGCCGCTGGTCCCGGTGATTTCCACCCGGTCGTCCTGGGCGTAGTGGCGCGTGGAGATTTCCAGTTCGGGTGAGTGCACGACCTCGAAACTGCCGATACGGTTGCCCGGAAACCGGAACGAGATGATCGCGGGGGCATCCAGTACGACTCCGTCCTCCTTGGGGGTTCTGCCGATGAACGCATGAACGGATTCAGGTTCGCCCATGAAATGCCGGGCGAGGGCGAACTTGTGGTGGCCGTCGTCGAACACGAGCGGTCCGCCGCCGGAATGGTCACGCATCTGTCTCCAGCGCGTGGCCCCTTCCGGCACTTCCCATGCCGTCTTGCTGGTTCCGGAATTGCTCTTGATCCTGATCGCGAGCAGGTCGCCGATGGCGCCCGAATCCACCAGTTGCCGTGCCCGGACGACCGGCGGGAAGAAAATGAAGTTCTCGAAGACGCGGAACGGCTGCCCGGATGCCTCCACCGCCTCGACGAGGCGGTCGGCCTCATCGAGAGTTGTGCACATCGGTTTCTGCAACGATACGGCCTTTCCGGAGGCGATGGCCTTCATTGCGACCGGGAAGTGCAAGTGGTGCGGCAGCAGGATCTCGACGAGGTCGATGCCGGGTCGCGCCAGCAGCATGTCGACGTCGTCCGTAACGAAGATGTCCTCGAGTCCCCACTCCGCAGCCCGGTGCCGGGCAAGCCCGGTGTCCTTGTCGCAGAGGGCGACGATCCGCGCTCGCGTGTTGTCGCGGTAGGCAAGCGCGTGGAGGTCGGAGATTCTGCCGGTCCCGATGAAGCAGACCCCCAGGGGAGAAGCCCTGCCATTCATGGCGCATGGGCCGCGCCGCTGCGCGACAAGGCAAGAATGATTTCGCCGAGTTCAAGAAGACGGGCGTCGTCAATGCGAACCGTTGGCCCGGAAACTCCGATGGCGGCGATCATCTGGTTCTGACTGTTGAGAACCGGTCCGGCCACGCAGCGGATTCCGGTGGCGAATTCCTCGTCGTCGATTGCGTAGCCGCGTTCGACGGTCCGTTGAACCTCGCGGCGAAGCCCTTCGCGGGTGGTGATCGTCGACGGCGTGTATGCTGTCAGCGGCTCTTCCGGTTGCGTATCAGAAAACGCAAGGAATGCCTTGCCAAGCGCCGTGCAGTGCAGCGGGGCAAGCGACCCGATCGGGTGGTCGACCTTGAGCGGCAGGCGGGAGTCCACCTTGTCGACGTACCAGACACCGGAACGCACCAGTACCGCGAAATGCGCGCATTCACCGGTCTTGTCGACGATCGCTTCAAGCGTCGGCCGCCAGGAATCACGGCACGCGATGATGTCGTCGAGTACGCGCTGCCGGCTGTCCCCCGACCGGTGCTTCCAGGTGGTCCGGTAACGGCGCGAGGCGTCCTGTTCCGCGTACCCCATGGCGACGAGGGTTTTCATGATGTGCGAGGCGTTGGACTTCTCCACGCCGAGCGCCGATGCCATGTCGGTAAGGCGTACCGGCCCGCCTGCGGTTGCGAGAATGTCAAGCGCCTGAAGCCCCCGCGTCAGCGATTTCAGTACCGGCATGGAACCATCTGGCAGGGAGGTCCCCGGTAATGGATCCGGGGGCTTGAGTGCCGCTTTGTGTTGACAAATATCATATCTTTGTACTCTTATCGATTCGTACGGAGATTCCGCATCAAAGTTCAAGATTCGTAAACTCAAACCTTGGGAGGAACATATGTCAATACCTGTCAGTGGCCGCGGACGAATCGCCGCGGTGATTCTGCCGTTCTTGCTAGCTGCGTCACCGTCCTTTTCGCAGGGCGATGTCACCATCACGCACTACTTCACCGGCGAACTGGGGAAGAAATCCTTCGACGAGCAAGTGGAGAAGTTCGAGGCCGCAACCGGCTATTCCGTCAAGGACAGCCCGATCGGGCATGAAGACTTCAAGGCCGGGATTCTTGTACGGGCTGCCGGTCAAAGCCTTCCCGACGTCTTCAGCTACTGGGCAGGCGCACGGGTTCAGTTCGTGGTCGATTCCGGAAGCCTGCATCCGATCGACGAAATGTGGAATGAGAAGGGCCTTGACGACGTCGTGGCCAAGTCGGTCGCCGACAGTGCCACCATGTACAACGGCAACCGCTACCTGGTGCCGCTCAACTACCATTACTCCGGAATGTTCTACAACACGAAGGTCATGGCCGACGCGGGCGTCACCGAGTTCCCGACGACCTGGGACGGACTTCTCGCGCTCTGCGAGAAGCTCAAGGGCATGGGCGTGACCCCGATTGCGTTGGGGTCAATGAACCGTTGGCCGGCGCAGTTCTGGTTCGACTACCTGCTGCTCAACACGGCCGGGCCGGAGTATCGGGCTTCCCTGATGAACGGTTCCGCTTCCTACGATGACCCGGAGGTTGCGCGGGCAATGGAGATGTGGGCAAGCCTGGTCGATGCCGGGTATTTCGTGCCGAACGCAAATGCCGACAACTGGACCGACGCGTCCGACCGGGTTGCCAGGGGCGAAGCGGCGATGACCCTCATGGGAACCTGGATCACCGGTTACTGGAACGGCCTCGGGCTCATGGCCGGGGATGACTACGACTTCTTCCCGTTCCCGGCGATAGACGACGGGTTGCCCGTGTCGGTTGTCGGGCCGGTTGACGGGCTCGTCATCTCGTCCAATGTCCAGAATCCGGAGGGCGCCGAGGAATTCCTCGCGTTCATGGTATCGGATCCCGGTGTTCAGGCAGGTTGGACAAAGGGACAGGGAGCGCTTTCGGCCAACATGATGGTCGATCCCTCCGAGTACAATTCGGTCATGCAGAAGGCCAATGCCACGGTGGCGGCGGCGGGCCATTTCGCTTTCAACTACGATCTGGCGACACCTCCACCGGTCGCCGAGGTCGGACTGTCGATGTTCGCCGAATTCATGGACGATCCTTCGCGCTCGGGTGAAATCCTGGCGGCCGCGGCTGTTGCGGCCGCTGAAGCCTTTACCCAATAGGCTTCCGAGAACACATTGGCGGGCCGCCGGTTGCGACCGGGCGGCCCGTCATGCGCGGAGTGGCCTGATTGGAACGTGAAAACCGATTCTGGCGCATCGTTCTCCTGGCCCTTCCGCTGGCGGTCTTCACCATTCTCGTTGTCTGGCCGCTTGTCAGTTCCTTCTATTACAGCTTTACGAACTGGAACGGATTCGACTCCCGCTACGAATTCGTGGGGTTCCGGAACTTTGCCCGGATTTACACCGACAAGCTGTTCCTGAACGCTGCGATCAATACGGCGATCTGGATGATTGCTGCCATCCTGCTGCCGACGCTTCTGGGACTTTGCCTGGCCTTGCTGATTGACAGCCGGGTTCCCGGCGGCAGCGTCTTCAAGTCGATCTTCTACCTGCCGATCTGCCTGTCGGCGGTCGTGGTCGGCCAGATCTGGGTGTGGATCTACCAGCAGGACTGGGGCTTGCTGAACACCGTCATCTGGGCGGTGACCGGGGAACGGCCGGCGATCGCCTGGCTGGCCAAGCCAGCGACCGCGCTCGGGTCCGTGATCGTTGCCTGGTCCTGGCAGCAGACCGGCCTGTCCATGGTCATCTATCTCGCCGGGCTCGTGTCCATCCAGGAAGAGCTCCTCGAAGTCTGCGAAATCGAGGGGGCGTCGACCTGGCAGCGGATCCGGCTGGTCATCATCCCGCTGCTGACGCCTGCAACCATCGTCGTCATCGCGCTCAGCGTGATCAATTCACTGAAGGGCTTCGACATCCTGTTCATCATGACGGGCGGTGGGCCGTTCCACAGCTCCGACACGCTGGCGATGCACATGTACAATGAATCCTTCCGGAAATACCTGATGGGTTACGGCAGCGCGATCTCCGTGGTTCTGTTCCTGATCGCGCTCACCATCATCCGCATCTATTTCCGGCAGCTGCGCAAGCTGGACGAGATCCATGGCTGAGTTCGGAGGGACAGGCAGACCGGGTCACGGGTCCGGAACCGTGGCGCACGCGCCGAAACCGTTCGATCCCTGGCCGGCCGCCATCTTCGTGATGCTTCTCTGCCTCGCGGTGCTGTTCCTCGCGCCGACGCTTGGTGTTCTCCTGTCCTCGGTGAAGACCACGAGAGAAATCGCCTTTGGCGAGCTCTGGTCGATTCCGGCGCGAATCTATCTCGGGAATTTCGCCGAGGTCATCTCGAACCCCGCGGTTCACCGGTACTTCCTCAATACGTTCCTCGTGACGGTGCCGGCGACAACGCTTTCCATCGCGTTCGGCGTGCTCGCCGGATACGTTTTCGCGAAACTCCCGTTCCGGGGTGGAAACCTCCTGTTTCTCGCCATCGTCTCCGGGATGTTCTTCCCGCCGCAGGTGATCCTGATCCCGCTCTTCCGCCTGTTCAACGGCCTCGGCCTCATCGACACGCTCTGGCCGATCATCTTCATTCACACGGCCATGGGCATCCCGATATGCACCCTGCTGATGCGGAATTTTTTCGCCACGGTGCCGGGTGCGCTCAGGGAGGCTGCGATTCTGGAGGGAGCAAACGAGTGGCAAGTGCTCACGCGGATCGCGTTGCCGCTCAGCCTGCCGGCGCTCGCCGTGCTCGCGACGCTCCAGTTCACGTGGATCTGGAACGACTTTCTCTGGCCGCTCATCTTCACCCAGTCGGACGAGAAGCGCACCATCATGCTTGGAATCGTCAACCTCAAGGGTCAGTATTCCGTGGCATGGGGGGTACAGGGCGCACTTTCGCTGATCGCCAGCGTTCCGACACTGATCGTGTTCCTTTTCTTTCAGCGCTACTTCATCAAGGGCATGACCATGGGGGCGGTCAAGGGATAACGGCGCGGGGCAAGGATGCACGGGCCCGGGAAAGGGCAACGGGAAAGGTGGCCGATATGGCGGGAGTCCGACTGGAGCGTGTGGCTAAGTCCTTTGGATCGGTGCGGGTTATCGATGGGCTGGACCTTTCGGTCGAAAACGGCGAACTGCTGGTTCTGGTCGGACCCTCCGGTTGCGGCAAGTCGACGGTGCTCAGGATGATCTCGGGCCTGGAGGATGTAACGGAAGGCCGTATCGTCATCGGAGAACAGGATGTCACCCATGTGGCGCCGTCGAAACGGCAAGTCGCGATGGTGTTCCAGTCCTACGCCCTGTTCCCGCACATGACGGTTGCGGAGAACATCGGTTTCGGCCTGACGCTTGCCAGGACGCCGCGGGACGAGATCGGGCAACGCGTGGAGGATGTTGCCAGGGTGCTCCAGATTGAGGCTCTCCTCGACCGCAAGCCCCGGCAACTTTCCGGCGGGCAGCGTCAACGCGTGGCGATCGGGCGTTCGATCATTCGCAATCCGAAGGTATTCCTGTTCGACGAGCCGCTCTCGAACCTCGACGCGGCGCTCCGAATCCGGATGCGGCTGGAGATCGCGCGGCTTCACCAGCGGCTCGGGGCGACGATGATCTACGTCACCCATGACCAGACCGAAGCGATGACGCTCGCGGACCGGATCGCCGTCATCAACGCCGGTTCGATCGAACAGCTCGGCACGCCGATGGAACTCTACGAGCGGCCCGCGAACATGTTCGTCGCCGGGTTTATCGGGGCGCCATCGATGAACTTCGTGCCCGCGGCCCCGGATTTCAGCGGGGCAGAGCCTGTTGCCGTGTGCGGCGATGCCCGGATTCGCCTCGGCGCGGCCTCGACTCCGGCCGACCTGGCGACGCTGGGCATTAGGCCGGAACATCTCTCGCCGTCCCGCGTGGAGGACGGTGACTTCCGGGCGCGGGTCGAAATCGTGGAGGAGCTGGGTGCCGAATCGCTCGTGTACCTCCAGACCGGGCTCATGGAGGACGCGCTGACCATGCGTGTCATCGCAGGAACCGACCTGAACCCGGGAAATTCCTTCGGAGTCAGGATCGACCGAAACTGCCTCCATCAATTCGACTCGGGCGGGAAAGTCATACGTGGGCCGTCACGACACTGACGCCTCATCGAGTACCGCCGGAACGGAAGGGCAAGGATCATCGTTTGCCGGACATGATGAACAGGTGTTGACGTGGAAGCCGGTGATCGTTTCGCCCCGAAGGCCCATGAGTGAACCGCCGGGACCCTCGAGGGCCAGGCAGCGCGGGTGGGTCTTTCCACGACATGCCGTGGAGCCAACGCCCAAGCGCGATCCCGTCCACGCCGAAATCCGAACCTGGCGGGGACTTTGCAAAGTGAGGCCACCCGGTTTCCGAAGGGCGAAGCCTCTTGAAGTGCGATTCGGGTGGGGCTAAATTCCGTTGGAGAAACCGCCGGCGGCGCGTTGCCACTTACCCGGAGCACACGTGAGAACGCGAATCCATGCGGATGGCTTCAACTTGAATTGCGAGGCGGACAAGGGAGTTCCGTTCGAACACCCCGATCCTGGACTTCCGAGGACGCTGCCGCTTTTCCCGGCCGCAACGATCAGCCCGCCATGATCGGGGACCGCGGCAGTCGAACAGGACGGGCAGGCGGGCGGGACTGCCGGCACGAGACGTCAGGGTTGTCGGCGGCGGCGTCACTGCAATGAGGTCACATCATGGGTAAGACCGGGCCGGTTTCCGGACAACAGGCAGGACCAACATCCGCGACGCCGGCCTCGACGGCTCCCTGGGGTTACGGGCCGAACGACGGACCCTGTTGCTGGGGAACGCTCGACCCGGCGTTCAGCGTATGCGCCCTCGGCAAGGCGCAGTCTCCCATCGATCTGACCGGCGGCCAGTGGGCCGATCTGACGCCGATCGAGTTCGATTACCGCAGGACACGCATCGTTGTCGAGAACACTGGTCACACGATCCAGATGACCCCGGAACCCGGAAACGGCATCGTCGTCGACGGCGCGTATCACGAGCTGTTGCAGTTCCATTTCCACCACCGCAGTGAACACCTGTTCGACGGCACCGGGTTTCCGCTGGAATTGCACCTGGTGCATCGCAACGACGATGGCGGCCTCGCCGTGATCGGGATCCTGGTCGCGCAAGGCGAGGCGAACAACGCGCTGGCGCCATCCTGGGCGCAATTTCCGGCAGATTCCGGGACGCCGCGCGCGGTTGCCGAGGAGCTCGACCTGGCGTCGCTGCTGCCCTCTTTCGGCACGACGTGGCGCTACATGGGCTCTCTGACCACGCCTCCATGCACCGAGGGTGTCGCCTGGATCATACCGTTCGAAACGCTCTCGATGTCGGCGGCGCAGATCGACGCCTTCGCGGCAATCCACCCACACAACTGCCGGCCGGTGCAGCCGCTTGGCGAACGCATCCTTTATCGCGGATGCCCGCCTTGCCCTGACCGA
>JAPOVX010000280.1 GCA_026707935.1 Paracoccaceae bacterium | reverse complement strand
GCCGCCTGAACAGCGGCGTCCTCGGTTTCGAGAATGACGCCGGCCATGCCACCGTTAGGCATCGCTGCGGCGCTGACAACCGCCAGCGGTTGCACTGCGGTGCGGGGTTCAAAGACGTCCTTGGATGATTTTTCAAACCTTCTCACGAACGCTGCTGAGCCGAAGTACAAGCCCATGCGACCACTCAGTAACTGGGCACGCGCATCGTTTCGGCTCACAGCAGGTTGACCGCCTTCGTCGTGGAAGCGCTTGAACAACGCCATGGCTGCCTGGCCTTCCGGACCATCAAACGCCACATCGCCGTCTTTCATGAGTTCGCCGCCAAAGTTGAGGACGAGATTCTGGAACATCCAGTCGTCGCGGCCCAATTCGTAGTACATGCCATCGATATCGTCGCCGAGGGCATCGATCGCACCTGCCAGTTCGATGAAGCTGTCCCAGTCGTTTGGTATGTTGTCGGGGTCTCCGCCGGCCCTACGAACCAGATCGGCATTCACGTAAACAACCGGCGTCGACGAGGTCGCCGGAAAAGAAACCTGGCGACCGTCAACCTTCCCGAGCGCCATCCGGTCCTCGGAAAGACCCAGGGCGGCCAGATCAGTGCCCTCGAGCAGGGGCCCCAAATCAACGGCCAGGTCACGCAGAACAAGTTGATTGATCAGGTGGTAACCGTTGAAGTAGATGTCCGGCTCCTGCCCCGCAAAGCTTTGACGGATGACCGTTTGGACACCCTCATCGTAGCTCGCCGCGGTGGCGTGGAACTCGATCTTGATGTCCGGATTGGCCGCCATGAAGTCCTTGGCGATGGCCTGGTGCCATGCTTCATGGCCTCCCCACGCGTGCAGGACCTCCACCGTGGTTTGTGCAAAAGCCGTGCCGGTAGCAAGTGTGATACCGGTCGCCAGCGTCAGTAGTCTTGTCTTCATTGTCTTACTCCTCCGTTGCAGGTAATCGCGGCTCTAGCGGCCAGTACCGGCCATGGTGAGACCGCGGATGAATCGCTGTTGGGCCAATAGAAAGATGATCACGAGGGGGGCTACCACCACGACGGCAGCGGCCATCAACGGGCCGACGAGCACACCGCCTTCGGCGCGCAGGGCAAAGAACAACATGCCGTAGGGCGGGGTCATCATCTCGGTGCTGTTGACGACAACCAGCGGCCAGTAGAGGTCGTTCCAGTGGGAGGTGACCGAGAAGATGGAGAACGCGGCAACCGCCGGCCCTGCCGCGGGCAGAACGATCCGCCAGACAATTTCCAGTTCCGAGAAACCGTCCAGCCGCGCCGCATCGATGACGTCGTCCGAGTAGGTCTTGAAGAATTGTCGAAACAGGAAGATCGCGAAGACCGAAATGATGAACGGCAACACCAGCGCGGTGTAGGTGTCCAGAAGCCTGGCTTTGGCTAGGGCGATGTAGAGCGGCAAAGCGGGGATTTGGATCGGAATGAGGAGCCCAAGCAGCACCGTGGCGAACAGGATCGGCCGGCCGGGGAATTTGAGCTTGGCCAGGGCGTAGCCGGCGGGCGCGGCGATCGCCACTTGAATGACAAGAATCGCGATGACCACGACGGCTCCGTTGATCATGAAGCGAAGCAGCGGCACCTCGGTGAACGCCTGCTTGTAGTTGCCGAGCAGGTCCCAACCTTCCGGCCAGAAGAAGAGATTGGGGTTGCAGACCGCGTTGGGCGCCCTGAATGAAGGGACAAACATCCAGAACAAGGGCAGCTGCAGGTTCGCGGCGCCGATCAGCAACACGACATGGCCGGCAATCTCTCCCCACGGAATGGTCTTTCGGCGCATGGTGATTACCTCCGGTAGCTGACCTGGCGGTCGAAGGCGCGGGCCTGCATGAGAGTGAGAACCAGCGTGATCACGAGGAAGACGACCGCGAGGGCAGATGCTGAACCGATCCGGAAGTAACGGAAGCCCTCTTGAAAAAGCGAATAGAGCAACACTTCGGTCGCCCTGTCCGGCCCGCCTTGGGTGATCACGGCGACTGTCTCGAAGACGCGAAAGCCCCGGATGGCCGACAAGACGACGACGAACATGGTCACTGGCCCCAGCATCGGCCAGGTGACGAGTCGGAAACGCTCGAATCCTTCGCCCGCACCGTCCAAGGCGGCGGCCTCGTAAAGATCGTCGGGAATCGTCGACAGCCCGGCGAGGAAGAGCACCATGTTGAAGCCGATCAGCTCCCAGATACCGATGCCGGCCAAAGTCAAGAGGGCCAGTTTCCCATCGCTGAAAAACGGCAGGCGCTCGGCACCAAATAAATGGATGAGCTCGTTGGCGATTCCGAAACTGGGGTGGAGCACGAACTGCCAAGCCGTCGCCAGCGCCACCAGCGTGCCGGCAACCGGCATGAAGTATGCCACCCGATAGAAGCGCCTGAAGTAGCGGCGCGAGTCGATCAGCAGCGCCGCGCCGAGCCCGCCAAGGACCGCACCAGGAATGACGATCGCTACGTAGATCAGCGTGTTGGTGAGGGAATTTCAGAAATCGCGGTCGGTGAACATGTCAATGTAGTTGTCGAACGCGACGAAGGTCATGGTCGGAACACCCAACCGGTAGTCGGTGAAGGAAAAGGCGATCACCAGACCGGCCGGGCCGAGCACGAGGAGGACGATCAGGATCGCCGCAGGCAGCGACAGGATGATGCCGGCCCGTCTCCGGTCCCTGTCAAGCGCCGCCAATCCCTTGGCAGGCGGAGCCGACGGCTCGATGTCGCGATCGGACTTCATCGTGCTAGACCACCACCGCCTCGACGGCGCCCTTCACGCGTTCGCCGTCGTCGTCAAAACACCAGGCATGATCGATATTCGGTGCCAGCCAAATGGGACCGCCCGGCTTGAAGTCATCAAGACGCGGTGCCGGCGTGCGAACCACGATCGGCCTCTCGCCGTCCTGAACCTGAACATGCATGAGCCCGTCGGAGCCCAAGAGTTCGACACGGATTACTTCGCCCCTGACGTGCTTCGCGGTTTCCCGGGTTTCGACGAGTGTGTCTTCCGGCCGGAAAGCCAGCGTGGTTGTGCCCGGTCCGGATACAGGGGTGCGGATCGGTTGACCGTTGAAACTGGCCTCGCCCGCCCCGGTTGGCGAAATCCGCCAGCGGTTGAGGCGGGGATGAGTCAGGAATGCCGCCACGTCGATGTGGTTGGGCTGGCGAAAGACGTCCGCCGGCGTACCGATCTGCCGGATGCGGCCCTCGAAAATCACGGCGATGCGATCGGACATCGTCATCGCTTCGGTCTGATCGTGGGTGACGAAGATGAAGGTGACGCCCAGGCGACGCTGCAGTGCCGTCAACTCGGAGCGCATATGCGCCCTCAGATTGGCGTCGAGATTGGCCAGCGGCTCGTCCATCAGGAAGATCTTGGGGTGGTGCACCATGGCGCGACCCAAAGCCACGCGCTGGCGCTGACCGCCAGACAGCTCATCCGGTTTGCGATCCAGCAAAGGCTCGATTTCGAGTATGGCGGCGGTAGCCCGAATGTCGTTTTCGATCTCGGCGCGAATCCCGTCCTGTCCTGGTAAAAAACGACCAATGAAGGGCAGTCGCTGGGAAAACGAAAGGCGCAGCAACTCGAGCGGTGCGGCAAGATTCCCGTGCGCGGTCAGGTGGGGATAGAGGGCGTAGTTCTGAAACACCATCGCCACGCCGCGGCTGCGTGGTGGCAGTTGATCAACCGGTTCGCCATCGATCCGGATCATGCCTTTCTCGGCGCTGGTCAGGCCGGCAATCAGGCGCAGCAGAGTGGTTTTCCCGCAGCCCGAGGGACCAAGCAGCGTCAGAAACTCCCCATCCGCGACACTGAGTTCGACCCCTTGAATGACCCGGTTCTCACCGAACGTCTTCTCGATGCCGATCAGCTCGAGATTGGCCCGGTCTGAGCGCGGGTTAACCTGTTGGTTCACGTCATTTCTTTCGTTCGTCCGAGTTCGACCGACATGCACCGGATCACTGGTAATCCGGGCAATGTCTATTTCCAAGGGACGTGCATTGGCAAGCCCAAAGCTTGCCGCGAAGTGAGTGGTCTTCTCGATACGTCGATGCCGATGATGGCAACATGTTCCACGGACGCTTCCGTCGTTGATCAAGCACACCCGGCGTCGTTTCTACCTGGCGCAAGGTGCTGCCGGACGAGGCGTCCGCTCAATCGAAAACGCCACACCGGCAATGTCATGGATTTGGTCTGGCCAATTGGTTTGACCTTTCGATAAGGATTTGTTTTATACTGTGCCCAACTGGTGCGATAACCGATGGTCGATGAAACCGCTCCCCGAAGGGTAAAGCGGAAGGTCGCCGCGTTGGTGCCATGCCAAACACCGCCGTCATACATGGCCGGGACACGGCGGAATTCGTCAAGTCCTGCGATACTACACGTGCGGGCGCGACTGAAACGGGCCGCTCGGGCCAGGGGGGCACCTTGCCGATCGACCATGGCGAATCGAGAAGGGTTCGATGAAGCGGTTCTGGATTGAATACACGAGTGAAGCGTTTTCCAGCCTGCCCCATGAACGATTGATCGCAGTTCTTCCGGTGGGCGCGGTCGAACAACACGGGCCCCACCTTCCCCTGTCCGTCGATGCTCAGGTCGCCGACACGTTGGCGAAACGGCTGGCGAAAGCACTGCCCGAGGACAACCCCGCGATTTTTCTGCCGACTCAGTCGATTGCCAAGAGCAACGAGCATCTGTGCTATCCGGGAACGCTGACGTTGAGTGCGGAGACCCTGATCGCTGCCTGGTGTGAAATCGGCGCCTGCGTGGCGCGCGCCGGCGTGCGCAAGATGGTCTTTCTGAACGCCCATGGCGGCAATGTGCCCGTCATGGACATCGTGGCCCGCGAGTTACGCGTCCACCACGGGATGCTTGTGATCTGCGTCAACTGGTGGGGGCTTGGGCTGCCGGAAGGGCTCTATCCGAAGGATGAGGAGATACACGGCATTCACGCTGGCGATATGGAGACATCGGTCATCCTGGCGCTGGACCCGAACAATGTTGACATGACCAGGGCGCGGGACTTTCGCCCCCGAACACACGAATGGGAATCCGAGTACAGCCATATTTCGCTCGGCCGGGGTGCACGTCCGGCCTGGCAGATCCAGGACCTCCACCCTTCGGGAGCGTGCGGCAACGCAGCCGCCGCCTCATCCGACAAGGGGGAGGCTACCTTGGTCTTTGCGGTCAAACGACTGGTCGAGGTGCTCGAAGATGTCGAGCGCATGCCGCTTGACAACCTTGGAACCGAACCCGGATGGTAGCCCGCCCGAGGATGCACGAACAATGCACAACCTGTCCGGTAACTCCCTGATCGAGATGAGAGGGCTCGGCACGCACGTCAGCCGTGGCACGATTGCCGCGCACGGCATGACGCTGACCATCCGGGAGGGAGGAATCTCCACCCTCATCAGGCTCTCGGGTTGTGGCAAGACCACGCTGTTCACGATGATTGCGGGCCCACGGTCACGTTCGGCGAGAACCGGCACCGTTAATGATCACCCACCCGGCGTCGGCACCTACGCGATCTTTGTGACCAATTCGATATTCGAATTCGTCAACCTGTCGCACCGAGTCGTGATGGCCGCCCGCCCCGGCCTCACCGTCAACCAATTCGATCTCCCAAGTGACGACCCCGCACCGGGCGGTTCCGGAAACCCGGCCACCAAGCGGAATGGTGACGCTTTGCCGGCACGGCAATGGGGGAAATACTGGATCATCCCTGTTCCCGAGACCGAAGCCATGGTGGCCCTGACGCCGCCGCGGGCTTTCCGGGTACGCCGCAACCTGCACACCGTAGTGCCGGTTCTTGCCTCGCCGGTCGCATTGTGCTTCCGGGAACTCCACGTGCGGTACAACGAGAAACCTCACGACCTGATCCAGCCTCCCTGCCTTGTCGCGACCACTCTGGCGCGAGACTTCGTGGCCATCGAGGGATCGATGCGGTTCATCATGAACCTGGCCATGGCCGCGTTGGGCCTCGCCATCGTCGGCGGCATTCTGGTCGGCATCTTTTTCGCTCTCTCCCTGACGGTGGAAGGGAGCATTTTCCCATTCGGGGTTGTCCTGCAGGCGACACCTGTCGTGGGCATTGATTTCCCGGTCTTCATCCAAGCCAGCAGCAATACCCTCGCGGCACCGTTGACCTGTGCGTGCATCGCTGCGTTCATTCCGAACCTGGCCAGCACGGTGATCGGTCTGCGGTGTGCCGACCACGATCCTCGCGGCCTCTTCGCCCGGAATGGGACCATACCAGGGCAGGGACTGCGTCGCCTCCCGGTGGCGCAGGCCCATCCGGATTTCCTGGCGGCACGCGAAGTTGCGGGCGCATTGTCACTGATTGGCGCTGCGGTTGCCGAATGTGTTGCCGGTGCAGCGGGGCAGGACGCAGGGTTTGTCTTGCGGAAACTGGAATCGAGTTTCCGCGACGGGACACCCCGCATGATCGCGGTTCTGCTCATGGTCCCGCTTCTCTCAATCGTGATCGGCCTGATTTCCATTCGCCAGTCGAGACCGGTGCTCGTGCACCGGCATGCGACCGAATTGAAAACGGAAGTCCGGCGAGAATGAACAGGTTCGCGACCTCGACAACACTTCAGGGCGTTGCAATTGCGGGACGCGAGGGCCGTTTCGACCTGGTTCTGCGTGCAGGTCGTATCGCTTCCATTTCCGATTCTCCATCCCGGCAAGGTGGTCTGGTGCTGCCACTCTTTTCGGATGCCCATGTGCATCTCGACAAGACCTTCGTGGCGCACCGCCTTCCTCGGCACGCCACGACACTCCTCGATGCCATCGAGATCACGGCCGCGGACAGGGTGCGATGGGATGCGGAGGACATCCGGTGCCGTGCGACACAGGCGTTACGCCGCGCCTATGCCTATGGTACCGGGCGCATGCGCAGCCACGTGGACTGGACGGAGCCCGAAACGCCGGTCGCATGGCCGGTGCTGAACGAATTGCGCACGGATTGGCAGGAGCGGGTCGCGCTCCAATTGGCGGCGCTGGTCAATCTGGACCTGTTTCCGGAGGCAGGAGAATCCATCGCCGAACGTGTTGCAGCCGACGGCGGCGTGCTCGGCGCCTTCGTTTACCGCAACGCGGACCTGCGCGCGAAGGTTTCGCTGCTCTTCGACCTGGCCGAACGCCATGATCTTGCGCTCGACTTTCACGTGGACGAGGCGCTGGAGCCGGAATCGCAGGGAATAGATGCCATCGTCGCGGAGGCCGCGGCACGGGGATTCGGGGCGCGCGTGCTGGTCGGCCATTGCTGCTCCCTCTCGGTCCGTCCGGTCGAAGTCGTACAACCGCTTCTCGAGCGCCTGGGTGCGGCCGAAATCTCGCTTTGCGTCCTGCCGACGACAAACGCCGCGCTGCAGGACCGGAGGCACGGCCGCACACCGCGTTATCGCGGCATCGCTCCGCTCCATGAAGCGCACGCCGCCGGAATTCCGGTATTTCTCGCGTCCGACAATTGCCGGGATGCCTTCTATCCGTGGGGTGACTACGATCTGTGGGATGTTTTTCGCACGGCGATACCGATGGCGCATCTTGAACCCGCATCCTGGATCGGCGCCATCACGGATGGTCCCGCCGCTGTCTTCGATGCAGTCCCGGAATTCCGCAAGGGCGCGGCCGCGGACTTCGTTCTCTTCGACGCGGAAAGCATCGACGATGCCGTCAGCCGGCCGCTATGCAGGCGGCAGGTCTGGCGTGACGGGGCCGTGGTGCCACCCGACCCTGCCCTCGGCAAGCCATGGACATGAGTGGGGGTTCACGGATCATCGACTGGGCCGGGTTCCGTTCGGAACTTGGTGGAATCCGCTGCCATGACGACCCGAAATTCCTGGAAGCCCGCTCGCGGGACTATTACTGGTACAGCCCGATCCTCTCCGACCAACTGGATGGGCTCAGGGCTGACCTGGTCGTCATCCCCGAGACCCAGGATGAAGTCGTTCGTATCGCTGCCGCCGTGGCCCGTTACCGAATCCCGCTGACGCTCCGTGGCGGCGGGACCGGAAACTACGGCCAATGCGTGCCGCTTGAAGGAGGCGTGGTCATGGACCTGACCCGCCTGAACAGGGTGATCCGGATTCAACCTGGTGAAGTCCGTGTCGAGGCGGGAGCAAGGATCTCGCGTCTCGACGATGCTGCTCGCGAGACAGGACAGGAACTTCTCATGTACCCCTCGACCCGGCAAATGGCGACCATCGGCGGATTCCTCGCCGGTGGTTCGGGGGGAGTTGGATCACTTCGGCACGGAATGCTTCGCGACCCGGGCAACGTCAAGTACGCGAAGGTGGTGACCGTCGAACACGAACCGCGTGTGATCGAGTTGCACGGGCAGGAGATTCAGAAGGTCCACCATGCCTACGGAACCAACGGCATCGTGGTCGAACTCGTCGTTGCATTGACCAGGTCGACCGACTGGATCCATTGCGCGGCGCTCTTCGACAGTTACGATGCGGCGCTGCGATTTGCCATGTCCGCCCAGGCAGAGAGACTCGACTGCTATCTCCTCACGCCCGTCGAACGGCGCTTTGCACCCTTTTACGTGCGCTTCGGCGAACTGTTCCCCGACGAGCAGGATGCGGTGTTCGCCATGGTCGCTCCCAGGGACATGACACGGTTCCGTGCCATGACAGAGGCGCGCAA
>JAPOVX010000279.1 GCA_026707935.1 Paracoccaceae bacterium | reverse complement strand
AAACGGTGAAAACACCCGTATTTCAATGCAAAATGCAAATTCCTATGGCGGAATCGGTACCTATGTTGGGCTGAGGCCTTTGTTGTGATGGCCTGCGTTCACCAGGGCCTCGAACTCGCGCATCACGTCGTCGCCGGGCATGCGCTGCGTGGTTTTGTAATGTGGCTATAGCGCGACAAATCCGTCGCCTCGGCTACGCGCGAAATCCCGCCCCGCCCAATGGTACTGGCTTCAACACCGGCCCAGCGACGACGCCCCCGTTCGTCCAGAACCGACAGCATCATCTCGAACCTGTCTTTCAGCGTCTCGACCACACATGGCATGGTAGCATGGTGCAGAACCCACACTAAATGGGTAAGTTATTTTAGCGAGTATCCTGAGCAATAATGGTCGCTACGGGCAGGTTTCCCGGACCACTCTGTATGCGGTTGATCTTCCGATCCCGATATATTGTGCGGCCTTGGTGTTGACCCGTTGTTCACGAGTTCCTGCAAGGCGGAGACGGTATCGGCATGAAGCGGTGGCCGGCCCGGCGCGCGACCGCGCTTTCTGGCTGCGAGCAAGCCAACCTTCGTGCGCTCGGAAATCAGCCATTTCTCGAAATGTGCGATTGCGGCGAACACATGAAACACCAGTTCGCCTGCCGCAGCAGGGATGTCCCGATTGATGTTGAAATTTGAGGTGAGGCTGGCGTTGCTTCCCTCGAGCGCTACGCTCGGGGGGTCAAATCCAAAAAGGAAGCAACGCCATGAAAATATATACGACATCCGCCTCCTCGGTTGCCAGTGAAATCGCCCCTGACGCCATGGTCTCCGAGGCCTGGGAGGCCGTGGGTGCCAGCCTTGAACGTTTGTGCGTGATAGCCGGCACTTCAAGCCTTCAGAAGCTGATGGGAGAGGGCACCGCCCAACTGGGCCTAAACGGACCGAAGATACCATGAGTCACGTCGTTCAAGTCTTTCGACATCATCGATCTCTTTTCATTTGGGAAGGGGTTCCCGATGAACCACCCCTTGCCACCATATCTTGATGCCTGAATCTATTGCCTCCAGCCGAATCAGCCCGCAAACGCTAATCCGGGCATGGCTCATGGTACCTTCGGTCCGTTTAGGCATACGTGGAAAAGGCCGGCATACTGGCGGCAGCTTTCTGGCCAACCCTGCGGATCTTCTACCTGTGGCCGAACACGCGATTTGCCGTCAAATCCAGATGTTGGAGCCGGACGGTTTGACGACCGCGTCCGGATCTGTGCGGGGGCATCGGGTAACCGACGCTCCAACCGTGACAGTCTGGTGTGAGCGGAACGACGTCGGCTTCGTCGCGGATCATGCCATCGGGGGCCTCGCAAGGATCAGATGGAACCGGAGCGTTTCGCAGTATTGCCCCGAACGATCGAGGGCGAGCAGCGACGCCATGAGGTCGGCCTCGAACCGGTCCCGTTTCCCCGCGGGGACCATGGCCGAAACAATGGAGGTCGAATGGACATTATCCGAATAGCGTCTACAACGACCATTCCGTGATCGACTTCGAACATCGTTTCCTCGACTGCAAAGCCGGGCAGCTCCAGCACTGCTTGATGCGGTTCGCTCGGGGTCTGGAACAAGCCGGCTCCCGCACGGCGGTTCTCACCGCAACAATGCCGGATAACATCGCGGACGACACCATGCCACAGGCTCGTGCCGCCGAGAGTGGCCAACGTTCCCCGGGGATCAGAAGGTCACGTGCGACCGTCCTCGCCACCAATTGCCGAACCCTCCAGTGAAAGCTCACTGCGGCGGTAACGAGGTCGAAGACTCCGTAAGTCCCGTCAATCTCCTCCGCAGTGGCCTAGACGAACCGAATATCCGACGAGTTCCGGTGCGAGGCCTTACGCCTCGCCCGCTCCAGCATGTCGGGATCGGGGTCGACCGCGACAACCGAGGAGAGATGAGGCAGCAGTCGAAGGAACACCTCCATCGTCCCGCAGCCCAGATCAAGGGGGCGCTGTCGCCCATCGAGCCCGCACTCGGCTACCACCCGGTCCATAAGTTCCACCGGGTACGGAACACCCGGCAGTATCCGCCTATCCTCTGCTTCAGGCACCGTTTCGTTCTGAACACGTGGAGGCCGTCCCGTGACAACCTCCACGACATTCGGGAGCGCCAGCGTCACGGAGACAGGCGTTCATCGGAATTCACGCACAACGAAACCTGTCGGGCCGCTCGCGGTCTTGACACCTTTCGCGGATTTCCATTTGAATTGTTGACGGTCGATCGGATCAAATGATCCGCCGAGGACGCCGGCCATCTTCCCGATCAACGCTCCATATCTTCACATGAGTCCGACACATGAAATCGCCGAAATTGCTTCAATTCGCCGTCACCATCCTCCTCGCAAGCCTTTGTTCAGGTACGTCGGTCAATGCCCATGCCGCACAAGGCGCCCAGAACCCTCTGCCGCTAGTTCAGCGATTCCTGGTTCAACACATGTTGCTGTTGGGCCGCAGTTTCCTCGATTTTACTTATGAGCACCTCACCATTGAACCTGGAACCAACACGGTGGTCCTTTCCGGTCTCAAGTTTTACCCGCCCATCGACCTGGAGCAGGATCTGGAATGCGAAATCTCGATTGATCAGATCGTTGTTGACGGCACCTACGGCATCAACGAGATCTCGATCGGCTGGGAAATGATCGGCACGCGGATTCCGAATACCTGCTTCGGACAGGAAGCCCGAGAAGCCTTGACGGGTGCTGGTTACGAGAACGTCCTTTTCGACATCGCTTCGATGGACATCGCCTATTCATTGCCGGATTCTTCCGCAGAGCTTGTCTTGCGGCTGACCGTGCGGGATGCGGTGGATTTGAGCCTCGACGCAGAGTTCGACTATCTTTGGTTCACACAACCGGTAGTCGAAATCTTCGACGATCCGTATCTGATGGGAATGGTCAAACAGGCCGAGTTCACGGTTGAGGACACGGGCCTCGTGAGACGAATCGAGCCGATCGTCCTGGAGCAAACGGGTTTCAGCGGATCGGACATCCCGCGGATGTTGCAAACGGCGGTTCTCCAGATGCTGGGAATGGACGACACGGAACCGTTGACGGAGACGGAGCAGGCATTCGTCGAGGAACTTTCAGCAGGTGTCTTGGCTTTCTGGGAAAACCAGGAACCGCTTGTCGTCACAGTGAACCCTGCCGATTACATCTATTCCGACGACGTTTTCCTGCTCGCAAACGAGGGCGAGCGCCTCAGCTTCATTCGCCCGGGAATATCGAATGTGCCATCAGGCCTGCGATCGATTGTCCTGCCGGCAGACATTACCGCGGCACTGGCTGAACCCGCCAGCCTCGACGACGTCATGCGGATGAAAATCGGGGCCGCACTGGTGACCGGAAACGGTGCACCACGGTCAGTCGAGGCGGGTGCCAGGATCCTGTTGCCGCTCGCGACGAATTGGTCGGGCGAGGCAGCCACGATTCTTGCGAAGGCATATCAGTCGGTTGGACGGAATGTAGACGCCTACGAGATGGCGCTGATTGCTGTAGCCTCAGGCGACCGGAGCGCCCTTGATGTCGCCGACGAACTCGAATGGAACACGCCCCTCGAAGAGATCATGACCACGCAGGACGAGGTGAGCGACCGCTGGCCCGGGACAGCCGATTTCGAGGCAGCGATCAATGCGGCGGTTGCGGATGGAGATGCCCTTGCGATCGCGAGGCACGCGCATGCCGCTTCGGCCGGACGCGATATGCCACGGTCTTTCAGCACTGCCTATATGCTGGCGACATTGGCTGCCGCGGCAGGCAACCACGGTGCCGCCAAGTTGCGGGACCGGTTGGACCAACGTTTCGGAGGGGAAGCTTACTGGCAGCCAGTGGCCAGCGAGGCCTCGGACGAGGCGATGGCCTTCTGGATCGATGGCAGATTTGGAGCCACGATTATCGATCGTATCCGGTAGGGTTTCCCGGCAGATTCTTGTTCCGATTTCCTTGCAGGCATGCCTTTTGAGCCGCGTGAGCGACGAGCGGCGCCGTTTGCAAAGCCAGTTCATGTTCGTTCGGTTTCCCGAAACGATCGGGCAAGTGACGGAAAACTTGGCCTGCAACGGCCAGTGCGCATCATCAATCAGGAAGGTCGAATCGCGTCCGGCGAAAGGCATCGAATTCGATCCTGCGTGGATGGCACCCTTCGTGCCCGCTTTGCCGTGCATGGATGTCCGTACCCTTGAGCCCGGAGTTCATGTTGCGCTGGGGTTGCGCCAAAGCCGTTTCTTACCTCAAGGTTGGCGCCGACCCAATCAGCGCAACGATCGCAGACACGTTGCGCTCGTGCGCCGCAAAATGCGCCGCAAAGTGCACAGCGATCCCCCGCCAGCGGAACGAGCTTCGATGTCTGCACCGGCGTCGGCGGGCCCTGTGTCAATGTCGGAATGTCGTTTCCCCAGGCAGCGAAGTACAGCTGCATTACCCGCCGCAGCGCCGGTCAGTTCGGTACCCGCCATTCGGATAGTCGCACGACAACCACGAAAACCTGCGCGGCCACGCTTTCGGTTGGTGACCAGGAGTGGCTCGTGTAGCATCTGGATGAATACGGGACGCAGGATCCCGGGCGCACGCAATGGCTTCCCTTGGGGCGTGGAAAGCTGGTTTTTTGCAATCCAAGGGCGAGACATTCGAAAGCCAATGAGAGGCGTGGAGTAGAGATCGATGCTCACAATGCTTGTGGCCACTGCCTTCGCGGCGAGCTGGTGCCCGGACAAAATGACATTCGCGGAGTTCTCCTTCACCCTGGAGAACGGCAAAACGGTATCGATCTGCGAGAACGCCGATTCGACTGATCTGACGTACTTCTACGGTGTCCTCGGAAAGCCCCCGGAGTTGGAGTACCGTGGCCCACTTCGAGGAACGATCGAAGGGATAAGCGGGTACAGTCACGACCTCGCTGGGTTCGGCAGGTTCGGATTCAGCGGACCATGGGTGGATGTGGATGTATCTCAGGAGGCGGTAGCTGGCGCCGCGACGGCACGGGAAACCAGGGGCTTCTTCCTGGTCATGAGCGTAGGTTGCTGCGGCGGTGAGGAGACAGCCGTCCTGTTCAGAAGCGGAGGATGGGAATTTGCCGTGCGCATCGGCTACAGCCGCAACGTCAATCCCGATATCGCATCTGAACTTGGCGACTATTCAGAATGGAAGCTGATCACCCTGATCTCGCCAGACGGGCAGAACTATACGATCCGCTAGCCGATAACAAATCGAATCCGGGGCCGTGTCATGTGTCAAGCCCCACATTCGAACCTTGGATTCGCTGCTCTCGCGCGAAACGCTGGCAGGGCTCGTCGCCAACGACGACGGTTCAGAGTCGACAGGCTTCCTGGTGGCGCGCCTCCCGCTGGGCGAAGTCCGCAACGGGCTGTTTCTGTTCGGTGGAGACACGACGAGTACGCTATTCCTCGTGTCCGGGTTCTCGGACGGCGGCGTGCGGGACGTCCGCATCTGCTGGCGGCTGATCTCGACCACGCCGGGCAACCCTGGTTTCGAGACCAATATCCGCGAGTAGGGCAGGGCAGCGGCACTGGCCGCGCCGCTGCCCTGACGACATCAGAGGAAAGTTCGGAGACCTCGGCTTTAACCCATGTATCAAGCGTGTCGATGGAGGCGTTTTATCCGGATCCGGGGGGATTTTCTTCCGGGTCTTATCATCATGCATTGGAAGCGTGTGGATAAGAACGCCTGCCGGAATCTTGAACACGCTGGAAGCACGCGGTGGCCAGGATCTCTTGGGAGGAATGACATCGCGCATATGTATCGTCACGGCGGGAAAGCCCTGCCGGACATGGAAAATTTTCGTTGCCGGGGTGCCGCAACCATTCTCTCAGTTCCTGGAACCGCTTTGTTATAGTTCTCTCCGGCGTGTTGTTTTCAATAGTGCGTGGCTCGCAAACCAAATCATCGTTTTCGGCGTCATAGGCCGTGCTCGCATGTGCACATACCGGTATTCCCATTCGCCCGTCTCCTTTTCTCGATAGCGGAATGCAGGCACTGAGTAACCGAAATCGCGACAACGGTATTCGACCCCTGCGACACCTGTCGGTTACGTGGCTTCGACGGGGTCATCACGACAAAGGCAGCCCGGATCCGTACGAGCCTCACATGAGCCGTTCGCGGGTTATCGGCTGCAAGACGTGCTCGATCGCGTTACGGTGTTCCGGAATTCCGCCATGAGCACTTTTTTCGGCGTTGAGTGGCAATTTTCGGCCGGAAGATCCGGGTTCCGAAATTTCGAACCTCTGAGAGACTTCAGGACGGGCGAAACGGATTGCGGATGAGGGGTTTTTGGTCATCCAGGACCGAATGGCTCTCAAAGAGCAAGAAAACGGCCACTACGGCGACATGTTCTGTTTGCTCCGCTGCAATGTCGGTCTTGGACGCTATTTGGGTTAATGGTCTCGAAGCTGCAAATCTGGCCAAGACGTCGAATATGAGTTGGACAATTGGGGTCTTGACGTACCTGTATTTGGGTTCAAGGGATCTTTCCGCTGCATGGGAGGATGAAATGGAAATCTCTACACCGTCTGTCGCCGCGGCCTCGCGCCTATCATTTGAAGATCTGCTGTTTGTTCGCAGCTTTCCCGCCGCATCTCGACTGTGGTTTGCCGTGTAGTTGCTTCACGTCCGACTCCACGCCCGATTCTTCGAGGACCGGGTCGAAATTGAGACCGAGGTCCTGCGCTATGTCGCTGATCAGTTCGCAGTTGAAGCGCTGTTCATCTTCGGAGGTGGTCTCGATGATCGAAGGCGTTCTTCGCCGCTGCACCGATATGGAAATCCAGCGCCAGTATGTGGATACCCATGGGAAGGGCGCTATCGGCCTTGCCTTTTGCCGGCTCCTGGGATTCGAAATTGCAACGCGTCTGAAAGGAATCAGCCGCAAGAAGTTGGCGCCGCCGAGCGTGGGCATGTGGGGCAAACTCTCAAACATGGCGCCCCTCCTGGCCACGCCGATCAACTGGCCGGAAATCGAACGCCAGTACGATGAGATGATCAGGTATGCCTCTGGCATGCGCCATGGGCCCAGCCGACCCTGAATTGATCCTGCACCGCTTTGCACGAGCCGAGGTTATGCATCCGACCTACAGGGCGCTCGCCGAGTTCAGCCGCACCGTGTGGACTATCTTCCCGTGCAGCAATCTCTGCTCCGGGGCATTGCGCCACGAAATCCAAGAAGGGTTGAACGTCGTGGAGAACTGGAACGGAACGAACAGCTTCGTGTTATTCGGCAAGAGCGGGGAATTTGCGTCGAACAGGATCGAGGACCAGGAGGTTTCCGCTTTTGCACTTCATGTGTTCCAATCTTCGCTTGTCTACATCAATACCCGCATGTTGCAGTCGGTCCTGTCGGAGCCTGCCTGGCAGTCTCTCATGACCGATGGCAACTATCGTGGCCTGAGCCCGGCACTCATGGGACATCTCAACCCTAAGGGTATGTCAGGAAACGATCGATCCGTTTGTTCGACGTTTCGAGAGCCTCTGTCCCGTCCTCGTGCGACGTCCGCTTGCCCGCGTTTCGTTTTCCGTATCCGTGCAGACATGGCCGGGGCGAGGGAAAGGGTTATGGCACATTCGCCGGGATCGGGATAAAGACCGAGACTTCGGTCGTGGCCAGGGCCAGGACCGCTCTCAGCGATGATGGGTACCAGACATGGCCTTGCCACGCGCCCGGCACGACGCCCTCTTCCGACTGCTCGTCTCCGACCCCGCCCGGGCCGGTCAACTGCTACGGGAATACAGTTAACAGGAACGTTTCTGTTAGAGGTATAATGGGAACCAAATGCTTATGTGAATCTTGAGTCGCAAGTGCCTGACATGACACGCTTTTTCCACCGATTCGGTTCCCATAAAAATTCAAGCTCAGACGTTCGAAAGCATCGCCAACAGCTCGTCCTTCACGCCCGTGAACCGTCCCTTCCCGAGACCCGGGGAACGCCACTCCGAGAGCATGTCCAACTTTTCGGCCGGATCGGTACGAAGGTAAATCTCCGTGGTCTGGAGGCTCTGGTGCCCCAGCCACAGCGAGACCTTGCGGATGTCGCCGGTCGCCTCAAGAATCATCAAGGCACAAACGTGCCTCAGTACATGGGGCGTTACCTTCCGGCGTGTGATCGACGGTTGGGTCAGTGCTGCCGTCGTGACGTGCAGCTCAAGCCGCTTGGCGAAGCCGCGCCGGGTCATCCCCCGTCCCATCGCATTCAGGAACAGGTGGCGGTCGGGAACTTCTGGACGGATGGAGAGCCACGCTCCGAGCGCGCGTCCTGTTTCCTTCCACAGCGGCAGGACGCGGGCTCGTCGTCCCTTGCCCATGACCCGGATCTCGTCGAGCTGTGGCATGCTGACATCGTCGAGGCCGAGGCCGACCAGTTCGGAGACGCGGAGCCCGGCGTTGTAGGCGAGGCACAACATCGCCCGGTCCCGGGTTCCGGATTTGGTGGCGGTATCCGGGGCCTTGAGCAGCGCATCCACTTCGTCCCGGTCGACATATTCGAGCGCGGGAACATCGCCCTTCTTCAGCGGGATCGCATGCACCCGTGCCGCCAGTTCGAGATGATCCGGGTACCGGAACTCGAGGAAACGGAAGAAGCTCTTGACCGCGGCCAAACGGGTGTTGCGGGTATTGACCCTGTTGCCTCGTTCGGCCTCGAGATGGTCGAGGAAGGCGAGGATGGTGTCGACATCGAGATGGCCGACCTCGAGCGCGCAGGGACGGATGCCGTGCC
>JAPOVX010000048.1:3699-8786 GCA_026707935.1 Paracoccaceae bacterium | reverse complement strand
TGTCCGGGCATTCCCTGCGGATCGGTTCGGCCCAATCGCTTGTCAGGGCCGGTGCCGTCGCAAGGCTTCGCTATGGAAAAGAAGAGGCCGAGATGTAAACGCTACGTCACGTCGGCATAGGTCGCAGAGGAAGCGATCGGAAGCACGGAATGGACTTTCAAGGCAAAATTTTTGCGCGAAGACGGGTTGTTTTGGCGATCTCTCAATCTGAGATGCCAACATATTTCTTGAAGATGCGACGAGTAGCACGACCTGCAGTTGCAGGTGTACGAAACGTCAACACCAATCATGGCGGCTTCTTCACCAATTGTTTCGTTAACCGCAAAATACGGGTCGCTGGCACCGGTAACTTCCTACATAACGCTCAGCTCTTGTCGTGAGTTAACGAAGTTCAAGCACTGGTATAAGTTTCCGGCAAATCGAAGCCGGGGCTTGCCATTCATTGCCGTAAAGTAGAAGAGATTCCCATGAAACAGTTTGCAATGTGTGTTTTGACTTGCGCCGCTTTGGCGACCTTGACCGGATGTGGCGGGGGAGGTTCCGCAGGGCGTGAAGACGGTCCGCAATCGTCGAGATCAATAGTACCTGTACAAGCACATGTTAGCCGGAGCAGTAACGGCAATTCTATCGGAATCGGCCCGGCATTTGAGGGTCAATCTCCGGGTGTCAGCGATCTCCCCACGGTATCCCGTTATGGATCGTTCGAGGTTCGCTCCGGGCGTTGGCGCGACCCGCAAGGTCGAGACGGAAGTGCCAGTGCGGCCGAGGTTGTTCGATTTCTCCGAGCTTTCCAGATCCAGACGCACCGGGTAGACGGCCCTCGTGCCGACCTGGTGCTCGTTGATTTTGGCCCTCAGAAGACACTCCGGATCGACAGCAAAGCAAGTCGTACGGAGCGAGAATTGGTCATTGCAGCACTGCGCAACATTAACACGGCCCTGCCGTGGAACCGCCGCATTCTGCTTGGTCCCGACATATCTACGCCGTCGGCAACCGAAGACATTCCTACCGGCGAGATTCATGTCCACTTTACCAACGGCAGAACTTCCTGGCCTGACAGGGAAGACGGTTATCCTCCGAGGATTCTCGGGATCGGCGGGGCGAACATTGACCGTGAGGTATACAAAATACTTAGCGGATTTGCTTACATCGATCGAACGGCTGTTGGGACCGATCGTACGGCTATGGAGTTCGTTATTACTCATGAGCTCCTGCATGCCTACGGGATCGGCGCGCATGTCGATCCAACCCGGTACCCCAATTCCATCATGGTGCCATCATTAAGGCATAGATACGTGCCACGCATTTTTCTCACCCTTGACGGCGAGGCATTGCTGGCCGAGTCGAAAATTCGGCCGGGAACACCGATTTCCAGCCTGACTCCGACCGACCTTGGGCCATGGTCCTCCACGGCGTTTCACCTGCTTGGATGGATTGACCTCGGCGGGGAGAACAACGATCTCATGCAATTTGGTGCAGGATTTCGAAACGGGCTTAGCAAACCCTGGGCTTACGGTCCGGTGCCCATGACACTGCTTCAGGACAACCCGGGGCTTGCCGGCCAAAGGCGAGCGACATGGACCGGCCATTTGCTGGGGTTTACCGGCATAGGGCGCACGGTTGCCGGTGATGCAGAAATCGGCATCGACCTGCAACGCCTTCATGGGCGCGCCGACTTTACGAACCTCGAATCCTGGGATGTCAATTCCCATCCTGGCACACCCGGAAGTGGTCGCCTCTGGGGCGACGGCGATCTCGGATACACCGTAGGAGTCATGAGGAACGGCAATGTCGAGGGCTTCGTTTCAATCTTTGCGGCAGGCGACGACCCGGGCGTGGTCACAGGAGCATTCGTGGGCAAAGCCCATGAAGGCGCAACCGGAGTTCTGGAACATCCCGATCTCTCGGCGTCGTTCGGTGCAGTCCGATAGGAGGAAGTGCACCGTTCTTTGGTCGGGAACGGAACGATTGACAGAAACACGTTCGAAACCATGAACTTTTTCTTTCGCGTTCTGAAACGTTTCTGAGAGGATTCTGAAGGCAAGCATAGCGAGTCGGGATCTGGAAAACACCTTTCTCGGAAATGCCGAGATTCGGTGCAGACTCCGATGCTTGAAAATCGTTTCGGGGACATTCCATCCAAGCGGAATTCGATAAATCTGAAAGCGCGCCAAACTCTGCTTCCGATTCCTGATTGCAAGGCATCACCGGAACCTGTCGGAATCGCCGACGGTTGCTTCAGTTCCTCCGGTCGAGACAAGGCCCGGGATATGGAAACATGCCCACCCATACACTCCTGTCAGCAAAAAGGAGTCAGCGAGTTGAGTGGGAAGTGCGTCTCATGGGACAGCCCGTCGTCACTACCCCAATTTGCCCTTCAAGTGAAACGTGCGTTCAATCGACCTTGATCCAATGACCGCGCAAGTTGTGGCCGGATCCCGTCAAAGCTCGCAGACGAACTGCAGTTCAATGCGGTTTCGCTTGTAGTCGTACAGCTGAGCATTCGATTTCCGGGTTTCGTGCACAAGGCCAAGCTGCGGGCTGAAGCCATTCACCGTCAGGGCACGGTTGAGTATCGAAACCTGAAGGGCTCTGGTACGATCCTTGCGCGGGACGCCGCCCGACGTGAACGGGAACCAGTTGCCCTGGTATCTCGTCCTTCGGAGTTCAAGCTGAAGGCCGAGCGTGAAGCCCCGTTCCAGGGCGAAAGAACTGCCGATCTGCGCAAGGGGACCGGAATTGCGCCAGCGCAGCGCCCGGGTGTGTTCCCACGCGTGACCGATCATAGCGTTCGTCTGCATGGTCGGCGTTGTCAGCCATGTGCCGGACAGCGAGACCGCATGGTGCGATCCGTCCAGTTGCTCGTTGCGCGGGAACGTGCGCCGATGCCCTGACGCCCGCACGTTCACCTTCAATCCACCGCCGAACGCGCGCGCGGCCTCCACCCGGATACCGAACCCGCGGTTTTGAATTTCACCGGCAGTCCATCGGCCGCGTACGTTGGCAAGGACACTGACATCCGCGTCCCGGTTAACAAGCCACCGCGGTCCTACGTGGACCGAGAGTGATGTCTGGTCGAAGTCACTGCCCGAATACTCTCGGTGGGATAGATCGAATCCGGTCCGCATCGCCAGCCGGGGAGACAGCGGGTGCCGATACTCTCCGCCGCCCCAGGCATGGAGCCCTGTCCCAGACGTTGCCCCCGAGCCTGCGTCACGCCGGAAGGGCAGACCGAAAATATAGATGATGTCCGCATCCGAGGCCGCCCCGACATTACTGTCGGACGCGATTGACACGCCGAAGTGGCCGCTCCATCGTCGGCGCGCTTCCATGGCGACCAGAAACTGCCGGACATTCAGCACGACCGCTGGCGGAGGTCCCGTGGCCAGCACGTATTCGAAATGCCTGCGTGACAGGTCATGGTCCCCGTTGAGAAAATACGCCCGCGCCAGTTCCAGGCGCACCCGGACCAGGCCTGGCCGGTCGACAAGGATAGCGCGGAGCGACGTGATCGCCTCCGCCAACAGTTCCGTTCGTTCCCTGCTGCCCAAGCCCGGCGGGCCCGATGCCTCGATGGCAGCCAGGCCGATGAGGAACAGGACATCCGTCCGGTCGGGATGATCAGGCGCCAACGGGCGCAGGGCATGAAGCGCTTCTTCGAACCGGCCGGCCTCGACCATGGAGCGCGCGGCAATGACCCTCGGGTCAGCAGACAGGTGCGAGGGGTCCGGACTGGTAGCCCAAACGGACGAGTTTAGCAGAAACGCTGCGATGATGGCGGCGCTAACGCGGAACGACCTGATCATGGAGTTCACCGCCCAAGGAAAAAGGGCAGTCCGGCGAAGACTGCCCTTGTCCGCATGCCGCCTAAGCCGGCACAACGACCCTAAAGACCCTGTCGTCAGTTGTCGCTCTGCCTATGGGCGCCGAAGACACCAATGAAGGTCCTGTCATCATCGTCGGCCGCGCCAAATGTTCCGGCAACGGAACCCGGCTGATCATCGTCGTTTTCACCGTCTCCGTAGAACCGGCCTCCCCATTTTCCAGCAAAATCGCCGTCGTCATAGGTCGCACTTGTTGTTCCGGTGAAGAGGCCGGTACCGGGTGGAGCAGCAGCTGTCAGGTCAGCCTCACCGAGCATCAACTCAAGGTCCATAACGTCCTTGCCGCCAATCATGAAGGAGTGAATGCGCCCACTAATCGTCTCGCTACCTGCACCGCTGTCTTCAAAGTTGGCGGTCAACTCCGCCATGGCGGAGAAAAAGGCATTGCTGTCGGAGCCTGGGTCGGAATACAGGCCCGACGCATCCCCCTCGTACTTTGCCGTTCCCGTCAAACCCGCCAGGTTGTCATTATCGAACGGATCGCTGCCATGCACGAAAACGCCAAACTCGTACTCGGAAAAAGCGGTGGCCTTCTTTGGAACATAAACCCAGATGCCCCCGGACAGGTAGTCCGTATCCGGAGTCGGCGGATCCCCTGTCGGCGGTTCGATGTCGGTATAGACGTCAACCCAGCGCCTCCCGGCGTCCGTTTCCAGCAACAGGCTGATCGCGTTCCAGCCCTCTGCCTTTCTGCGGGACAGGACCGAGACCCCTGTCCCCGGGTCTCCGGAGTTGAAGGTCCAGTCCCCGACCGTGGAACGCACCACATAGCTGATCGTGCCATCGTCGTTGTATGACGCTGTCACGGTAATGTCGTTAACGGAGGCGTCCGATGACTGAACAACAATGTCATTATTTCCTGATCCCGATACCGCAACCGCATTTGCAACTCCCGCGATCGCCGAACTGCTCACGATACCTCCGGACTGCTGCACAACGGAACTGAACCGGGTGTCAGGGGCAGGCGGGGTACCTCCACCTCCTCCTCCTCCGGCACTTCTGTTGCTCGAACAACCGGACATCATGACTGCCAGCACCGCTGCACCACCAACCAGGGCCGGAAAATACCAATTCTTACCATTCAATTGTTGTTTCATGCTTAGTTACTCCCCCCCGTAGCATTTCCCCCGCGTCCACCTGACACGTAAAGACAAAAAAACGCGGCGGGTTTCCCCGCCGCGTCCGTTTCCGAATGTCATCGAT
>JAPOVX010000048.1:0-3199 GCA_026707935.1 Paracoccaceae bacterium | reverse complement strand
GTTACACCTTCCACTTCGTTGTTGGCAGTATCCAACTCGTCCATACAAACTGTGTCCTCGGTGACTGTAAGACCAGCGAGAATGGGGTGGAGTGTATCATCGGATGGGTCGTCAGGAGTATCGCCGTCATTGACTGACGTGGCTTGACATTGCCATTCCCTCACTTCCGCTGTGGACGACCCTTTGGTCACCCTGTCCATCTGTGCCACGGCGTCCTTGGCTGCCACGGCTGGAGTGAGCATCTCAGCGGGTGTGCCCATAATGTCTTCCATTTTCCCGGACCCGCTCTGGAAGCCGATGCCGAAGCCCATGCCGACACCGCCGACATCACCGGACCAGGCAATGCCCACACCGATTGCCGAGTTGCTGGAGTCGCCCGAATTGAATTCTCCGGAGACCGACGCGGTGATGCCACCAAGCGAGTAGTCGTAGCGGAGAATGTTGCCGCCGTTGCCGGTGAACCCGTCAAGACCCGAGTTGCCGTTGTACCCCGGGTGCGAGGTGTGGTCGTCGGCAATCGATGTGGCCGACCCGACTTCCGTGAGCGCCTTGTCAAAGCCGCCGTCGGTGTCACCGAGGGTCAATGTACCGAATGCGCCGCTAACATGGACGGACCCTTTCGTGGTCCGGCTGTTCTTTGCAGCAGCTTCATCCATCTTTATCGAACCCCCGAAGGAGAGCCCCGTGTCCGTTGCGCCTGAGAGGCCGAACGCAACCCGAATATCGCGGTGAAGTTTCACGTCCGCGCCGGAACTGCCTGCGACACCGAGTTCGCCGGAACCGGAGATCTCGACGTCGGCGGCGGCCATGCCGCCAGCAACAACCAATGAAGTTGTCGCGAGAACAAGTCGTTTCATTTTTTCTTTTCCTTTTGAAGTTTTTCTTGATGAAGGTTATGTTGTTTGCGAGACTGGATCGAACCTTCTTCGATCCGTTTCCGATATTCTCGCTTACCGGAAATCGCGTAGGGTATTCATCGTTTAGATTTGGCATACAAACAACTTGAAGTTCTCACTTCGCGTGGAACGGATTAGCACTGTTGCAAATTTGCCACGTCCAACTCCTTCATGGCTCGAAAGTACTTCGCCGAATAGTCGGGCGAGAATCATTTCTCTCGAAAATTTTATCGTAAACGTTGCGATCGATGATCTTTTGCGATGGGATTGCTAAGGTGGCTCGCGGTCTCATGCAACCCCGGAGTCCCGTGCCCGAAGCCTTGATTGACTTCGTTACGGCACGATCCAATTCCCGAATCTCGAACTACCTGCCGTAACGGAGGCGGGCGACCGCATTGCGCGTCGCCAGTTGTCCACGAGAATAATACCCGGGCATTGCCTGGGACTTCCATCGGCCCGCAGCCTGCATGTCGGCGATTGAGGCGCCTGCGGCCGCCAAAGACTGGGCAGCACCCACCCGCAACGAATGCCCGGACACCCGTCCGGGTATGGAGTCGATCGCGGCAGCCCGATCCTTGATGATCTGACGAATGCTACGGTCGGAAAGTGACTTGAGCACCTGGCCTGACCTTGTGAGGCCGCGAAACAGGAAACCTGTCTCGATCCCCGTTATTTCGAGGTAGCGACGAACCCTGAGTATCGTCGTGTCTCCGAGAAAGGCGACTGATCCCGTGGCTTCCTGGTCGGTCTTGCTGCGGCGGATCGTGAGTGTGTTCGGTGCTTCCGCCTCAACGTCTGAAACCTGCAAGGCTGCAACCTCCGAAACGCGCAGGAGCGCATCCGAAGCGACGGAAATTATCGCCGCGTCCCGAGCCCCTCGCGCGGACGGGTCGCTCCTTTCAGCGATTGAGGCAACCGCATCGGCAACGCGCCAGGATATCCCGGCCACCTGACCTACGCCTCGTCCGGAGTGCTCGCGCCGGAACCCTGCCAACTGTTGTGAGGTGAGAACGCCCACGGGCGAAGGTTTGCCGGTAAGCCGTGCCCGAAATTTCACCGCGGCGACGGCCATGGCCGCGCTTGGTGGTGCATGCCCGGCGGCGGCCACGCTCGCAATATATGCAGCCAGACTTTCGTCGTTTAGCGGAACGGCGTGTTCCCACAGCCAAAGAGCAAGGCGCCGAAGTGCACCCTCGTAGGCTCGACGCGTATTCGCGCTGACGCTTGCATCGGCGAGACTTCGAGCAGTTTCCACTAACTCGGGCTGCACAACAAGCTTGGTTCGAGGCGGCTCGGGCAAGGACAAGGAAACAGATGGTCTTTGCGAAAGCGAAGCAGGTTTCATGGCAACTCCCTTCATTCCGATAAGCGAGAGTATCGGAAGTGGGTTGAAGAGGTTTCGATCCGGTCGCGCAAACAAGAAAACCTTCAAAAGGAAAAGAAATCATGAAAAGACTGGTTCTCGCAACGACTTCGCTGGTTGTTGCCGGCGGCATGGCAGCCGCCGATGTCGCGGTTACCGGGTCTGCCGAACTCGGTGTATCCGGTAAATCCGGCGAGGCAGTGCAACTTCATCGCGACATCCGGGTCAAATTCGGCCTCTCAGGTGCGACCGACACCGGGCTGTCTTTCGGTGCGTCTGCGGACTTCCACAATGCGGGCAAGTATCGTGCTGGCGGCTCGGAAGGAGCCGTGCATGTGACCGGCGCGTTCGGCACGTTGACACTTGGTAATACCGACGGCGGCTTTGACAAGGCGCTTTCGGAAGTCGGGTCCGCCACGGCGATCGCCGACGACCACACCTCGCACCCGGGTTACAACGGCAACTCGGGTCTTGACGGGTTCACCGGCAATGGCGGCGGCATTCTCCGCTACGACTACTCGCTTGGTGGCGTCACCGCGTCGGTCTCCGGGGAATTCAATGCAGGTGACTCCAGCAACTCCGCAATCGGCGTGGGCAGTGCCTGGTCCGGTGATGTTGGCGGTGTCGGCATGGGCGTCGGGATCGGCTTCCAGAGCGGGTCCGGGAAAATGGAAGACATTATGGGCACACCCTCCGAGATGCTCACTCCAGCCGAGCCAGCCAAGGCCGCCGTGGCACAGATGGCCAGGGTGACCAAAGGGTCATCCACACAAGAAGTGAGGGAATGGCAATGTCAAGCCACGGAAGTCAATGACGGCGACACCCCTGACGACCCATCCGATGATACACTCCACCCCGTTCTCGCTGGTTTTACCCCCGACGAGAACACAGTTTGTATGGACGAGTTGGATACTGCCAACAACGAAGTGGAAGGTGTAAC
>JAPOVX010000337.1 GCA_026707935.1 Paracoccaceae bacterium | reverse complement strand
CTCCCCGGCAAACATTTGCTCACGCCGACCCTCAACGCCGGCGCATTCCGCCAGCTGGAACAGCAGCGCGCGCGTTTCCCGGTCGATGTTGGTTTTCGACCAGTCGAGCAACAGGTCGTCAAAGGTTGCGGACCATTGGTGAAAGCGGCTGTGCGTCTCGTTGTCCCCGGAAAAAAGATCCGCGATCCGCCGGTCCCGGGCTTTTTGTGACGCTTCCTCCAGCGCCGACCAGACGTGTGCAAATCCATCCGCGCGTGCCGTTTGCCCGGAATCCGGCTGAATCTTTCCCATTGTCCTGATCCCTGTCACACCTTCCGGCCCGGAACCGATCGCCGGGACGTCACTCCCATGGACCCGGACCATTCGGACCGCCCCGGCGTTCCACCCATGTTTTCCTGCATCGGCGCCACATGCGTCAGTCGCACGCCCTTTGGCAACCGGAAAAATCGCGTCAGGCAACCTGCCTTGACCTGTTGCACGGATTCCCGGAAAAGGCGCCGGATATTTCCGTGAGGAGATTGAAATGGCGGAACAACGCGTCGCGGTCATAACGGCGGGAGGAAGCGGAATGGGAGCAGCCGCAGCCCGGCGGCTTTCCGAAGACGGCTACCAGGTCGCGATCCTGTCATCGTCAGGCAAGGGCGAAAAACTCGGAAACCAGCTTCGCGGAATCGGTGTGACCGGATCCAACCAGTCGAATGACGACCTGCAACGCCTTGTCGGTCTCACGCTCGAGCGTTGGGGGCGAATAGATGTTCTCGTCAATAGTGCCGGGCACGGCCCGCGGGGACCCGTTCTGGAACTGACGGATGAAGACTGGCACCTGGGGATGGATGTCTATTTCCTGTCGGCCGTCCGCCCTGCCCGCCTGGTCATTCCGACCATGGTGTCACAGAACAAGGGCTCAATCATCAACATCACGACCTTCGCCTCTTTTGAGCCCCAACCGGCTTTCCCGACTTCCGGAGTATTCAGGGCAGGTCTTGCTGCGTGGACCAAGCTCGTTTCCGACCGCTACGCATCACAAAACATCAGGGTGAACAATGTCCTGCCCGGCTTCATCGACAGCTTGCCGGAAAAGGAAGAGTTCCGGAGCCGGATTCCGTTGGAACGGTACGGGTCCGTCGACGAGATTTCGGCTACGATCTCGTTCCTGGCGTCGGACGGGGCGGGATACATCACCGGCCAGAACATCCGGGTGGATGGTGGAATTACCCGGTCAGTCTGACCCGGACTCCCGGTTACCCGGGCTTGCCCTCGGTCTTCGTCCCCCGATGCCCGCATTCGCGGACGATTTCACAATTCGACGACCGGCGAGAATCCCCCGTAAATCAGGCGCATTCCGTCGAATGGCATCGGGTTTTTCTCCGGGTTCATGCGATCATCGGTCTTCCAGAGGTCTTCCATCCTTTCCATCGCGGCATCGCGCGTTCGCTTGTCCGGCCATTCGATCCAGGCGAACACGATCGTCTCGTCCTCGGTCGCATTGACCGCCCGGCGAAAATCCGTGACCTTGCCCTCTGGAACGGCATCACCCCAGCATTCGACCACCCGTGTCGCGCCCTGGTCCACAAAGACGCTATCGGCCAGTTTCGCATGGTCGATGAATTCCTGCTTGTTCGCCGTCGGTACGGCACACACAAATCCATCAACATACATTGTCTTTCCTCCAATTTCGCACGTTTCGTGCCTTTCCTGCCTGCACCAAATAGCGAGTCTGTCCGGTTTCCCCGCGAAACAACGAAAAAGCCCGGCCGGGCCGACCGCGGGAATTCGTCTATCTCCTGCCCGCCAGAAGGCGACGGCGGCCGGCGTGGCCACGACGCATGGCATTCGGCCGACGGACAGACTGACGAACCCGCTTGCCCGGACGACACGGCACACGCCTGGTCCCTGCGGTTTGAGCTTCAGCGTTTGGTCGCCTTCTTTCGCCTTCGCTTGCTCGCGGATTTTGCCGCAATCAGCTCGACCGCCGTGTCGATCGACATGGTCGCCGGATCGATTGTCTTCGGAATCGAGACGTTCTTGCGATTCCATTGCAGATAGGGTCCGTAACGTCCCGACAGGACGAGGATTTCGCCAGATTTCGCCGGATGATCACCGAGAATCCGGAGCGGCTCGGATCGCCTTCGACCACCACGACCGCTGCCGAACCTTTTCGACTGTGCGAGCAATTCGACCGCGCGATTCATTCCGATGGTCAACGCCTCGAGCGGATCGGAAAGATCTGCATATGTCTTCTTCGACCCGGTCTTTTCTTCCTGCGACGGCACGGACCAGACGACATACGGCCCCTTTCGCCCGATTCCCGCCCTGATTTCACCGCCGTCAGGATGATCGCCGACAAGCCGGGGCAGCGAGAGAAGTTCCAGCGCCGTCTCCAGATTGACGGCCTCGCCCGGAATCGATTCCGGGACCGACGCCGTCTCGGGGCGTGCACGATCTTCGGTCTTTTCCCCGCGCTGAACATAGAGGCCGAAGCGGCCGTCCCTGAGGGTCACGGGCAAGCCTTCGTCGTCGCTCCCGAGCAGGAGTCCGGTTCCCGCGAGATCGAGCGCCCCCGAATTCCCGTTCCGGGACCTGGAAAACAACGGGCGCGTGTAACGGCATTCCGGATAATGCGAACAGCCGACAAAGCCGCTCCCCCCCTTGGCCATGCGAACTGACAACCGGCCCTTTCCGCAATTCGGACACAGTCTCATGTCTCCGTCAGTTGGTGAATCCGGAAACGCGATCAGGGCGAGTTCGTCGCTGATTCCTTCGAAAACGTCGGTGAAGTCGAGGTCCCGTGCCGTGTCGACGGTTTGCGAAAAGTCCGCCCAGAAATCGCCGAGAACCGACTTGTATGAAACGCGTCCGGCCGAAATCGAGTCCAGCCGTTCCTCGAGGCCGGCGGTGTAGTCGAAGTTCACGTATTGCCGAAAGTAGTTCTTGAGAAATGCCGTCGTCAGGATGCCGACTTCCTCGGCATGGAGAACGTTCTTTTCCTTTCGAACATAATTCCGTTCCTGGATCGTCGCCACGGCTGTCGCGTAGGTCGAGGGCCGCCCGACGCCCAACTCGACCATCCGTTTGACCAGCATCGCTTCGGAGTAACGTGGCGGAGGCTTGGTGAAATGTTGCTCCGGGCTGACTTCCCTGCATTCCAGGTTGTCGCCTTCCGTGAGCGGCGGCAGGCGTTGATTGTCATCCCGACCTCCTTGCCCCGAGGCCTCGTCCGCCTTGCTGTCCGCGTCGCGTCCTTCCTCGTAAATCTTGAGAAATCCGTCGAATTCCAGGACCTGGCCCGAGGCGCGAAGCGCGGCCAGTTCGTCGGATGAGCGAATCTCGACTGTCGTGCGGCCAAGGCGTGCGGGCGACATCTGGCTTGCAAGGGTTCGTTTCCAGACGAGATCATAGACCTTGGCCTCGTCAGGCGGCAGGCTCGCAAGCTGCGAGGGATGCCTCCCAACATCGGTCGGGCGGATGCACTCATGCGCCTCTTGGGCGTTTTTTGCCTTGTTCCTGTACTTCGGGGGAGTCTTCGGAAGATACGCAGTGCCGAAGTCTTCGAGAACGACCCTGCGGGCTGCCTTGACGGCCTCCGGTGCCATGTGAATGCCGTCCGTCCGCATGTAGGTTATGTGTCCGGCTTCGTAGAGTTTTTGCGCGGCGGCCATCGTTCGGCGGGTCCCGAAACGGAACTTCCGACTGGCCTCCTGTTGCAATGTCGACGTGATCAGCGGCACCGGCGGTTTCCGCATGACCGTCTTCACTTCGACACTGTTGACGCGGAGCGAACCATTGCGAACGGCGGCGGCGGCATTTTCGCCCGCCTCCCGGTCATTCAGATCGAACTTCCCGAGTTTCCTTCCGTTCAGTTCGACCAGCCGGGCCTTGAATTCGTCGCCCCTGGGCGTCGCAATCCTGGCAGTGACCGTCCAGAATTCCCGTGGTTCGAATGTCAGGATTTCAAGCTCGCGTTCGACGACGAGCCGCAGGCAGACGGACTGGACCCTTCCCGCGGACCGGGCGCCGCGAAGCTTGCGCCAGAGAACCGGCGACAGGTGAAATCCGACAAGATAGTCGAGTGCTCGTCTCGCGAGGTATGCATCGACCAGATGCATGTCCAGTTCCCGCGGCTCGCGAAACGCCGCCCGTACGGCGTCCTTCGTGATGGCATTGAAGGAAATGCGCTTGACGACGGTATTCTTCTTGATCGACTTCCGCTTTGTCAGCACTTCCGTGAGGTGCCAGCTGATGGCCTCGCCTTCCCTGTCGGGGTCGGTTGCAAGAAACAGCTGCTGATCGGAATCGAGTGCGCTGGCAATGGCACGAAGGTGTTTGCCGGAGTCCCGTCCGATTTCCCAGACCATCGCGAACTCGTTGTCGGGATCGACCGAGCCGTCCTTTTCCTTCAGGTCACGGACATGCCCGAACGACGCCAGGATTCGGAAGTCCTTGCCAATGAACTTGCCGATGGTCTTGGCCTTTGCCGGAGACTCAACAACAACTACAGGCATGCAAGATCTCCCGCTCGCCATCGTGACAGCTGAAAAGATTTAGAACCGGGAATTGTTCCTCTCGCCTCGGGACATGTCAATGATTCGTCTCGTGCGGTCCTTCCTGGTCACGTGATCACCGAAATCCTCCGGGCATGATTCCTGCCCCGGGGGACATCGAATTCGCTCGGCCCTGCCCGTTCTTGCGCCGGTCTCGCCGTCTTGAAATGTGAACGGATGCGATACCTTTTTCGGCGGTTCGTCTTGGTCAAGTCACGTGCCGGACGGGCTCGATTTCCCGTGCAAGGATCGGGCGACAAGACGACGTCTTTCCCGAACGATCGGTGTTCACCCACGCGGCATACGTGAACGCCCCGGCACGCCGGGCAAGATCGCAATTGGATTCACGAGACCGCACGGGCGTTCATGGAACCCGGAAAAGAAGGGCCAACGAGGTCGAGTTTCCGAACAATCGGCACGCCAGCCTAGCACGCGGCAACTGCGCGACTCGTCAGGACCCGGACAAGGTTGGCACGATAGGCCGGTGTTGCATGGAGGTCCGCGATCAATCCGTCGGGCGAAACCGACAATCCGTCGAGTGCCGACGGTGAAAAGTCCCCGGACAACGCCTCCTCGGCGGCGCCCCAGCGGTGAACACCTTCGTCCGCCGCGCCCGTGACTGCAACGCGAACGCCGTCAGCGAACCGGGCAACGAACACCCCCACCAGTGCAAACCTCGACGCCGGCTGGAGGAACTTCTGATAGGAAGCGGCCTCGGGAATCGGGAATCGCACTTCGGTAATGATTTCATCATCGTCCAAGGCAGTCTCGAACAATCCGACGAAAAAATCATCCGCCGGGATCACTCTCGATCCCGTGACGACCTCGGCCCGTGAAGCCAGAACAGCGGCCGGATAGCAGGCCGCCGGGTCATTGTTAGCCAGGGAACCGCCGATCGTGCCACGATTCCTGACTGCCGGGTCTCCGATCCTGTCAGCGAGGCCGGCCAGGGCGGGATAGGCTCCCGCACTTTCGGCAACATCTGCATGGGTTGTCATCGCTCCAATACAAAGCCTACCGGAATCATCCGTCCGAATACCCTTCAACTCGTCGACCCGGCCCAGGCTGATGACTGACTCCGGGCTGTTCAGGCCGAGCTTCATTGCCGCAAGCAGGGTCTGCCCGCCTCCGCAGAGCACCCCTCCCTCTGCCAGCGCGTTCGTCGCGTCCTGAAGGCTTTTCGGTTGTTTGAGTTCGAAACCAATCATTGCCCGTCTCCTGCACGCGATTCATTCATTGCTGACCAAACGGCACATGAGGTCAACGGCATATCGATGTGATCGACATCAAAACCACCCCCCTGCAACGCATCGATGACCGCATTCACCACTGCGGGAGGCGATCCGATCGCACCGGCTTCGCCGCAACCTTTCACTCCGAGCGGATTGTGCGTGCACGGAGTCTGGCACGAGTGGTCGACGACAAACGACGGCAAATCGTCGGCGCGCGGAACCGCGTAGTCCATGAAGTTACCCGACAACAGCTGGCCGTTCTCATCATAGATGGCATGCTCCAGAAGGGCCTGGCCTATGCCCTGCGCCAGCCCCCCGTGGACCTGGCCGTCGACGATCATCGGATTGATGATTGTGCCGAAGTCATCCGCTGCCGCGAATGAGCAGATACCGACCTCCCCGGTGTCCGGATCCACCTCGACCTCGCAAGCGTACGCTCCGGCCGGAAAGGTGAAGTTGGCCGGATCATAGAACGCGGTTTCCTCGAGGCCAGGCTCGATCTGATCAATCGGATAGTTGTGTGGCACGTAGGCAGCCAGGCACACGTCGCCCCAGGCAACCGATTTGTCCGTACCTGCGACCGTAAACGCCCCGTCGGCGAACTCCACGTCGGCCTCCGCCGCTTCCATGAGATGTGCAGCGATCGTTTTTGCCTTCGCGAGTACCTTTTCCACCGCCCGGACGATTGCCGAGCCACCCACGGCAATCGAGCGCGATCCATAGGTTCCCATGCCCATCGGGGTCGTGCCGGTGTCGCCGTGCATGATGGCCACGTTGTCGGCGTCGATGCCCAGAAGGTCCGCAACCACCTGCGGAAACGTCGTCTCGTGACCCTGTCCATGGCTGTGACACCCGGTGAAGACGCTCACGGACCCCGTGGCGTTCACCCTGACCGTGCAGCTCTCGTAGAGGCCCGCTCTGGCGCCAAGCGCCCCGACAAGTGCAGACGGGGCAATCCCGCACGCTTCGATATAGCAGGCTATTCCGAGACCCCGCAGCTTGCCGCAACGCGCACTTTCGGCCTTCCTTGCCGCGAATCCCGCCGTATCGGCGATATCCTCGAGCTTGTCCATCGTGGCTTCGTAGTCGCCGGTATCGTATTGCAGTGCCACGGGAGTCGCATACGGGAACTGGTCCTTGCCGACGAAATTCCTCCGGCGAAGTTCCACCGGGCAAATCCCCATTTCCCGCGCAGCCTTGTCTATGACCCGTTCGATCTGGAACGTAGCCTCCGGCCGCCCCGCGCCGCGATAGGCGTCGACGGGCACGGTATTGCTGAACACTGCCCTGACGTTCACGTAAATGAGCGGCGTCGTGTAGTTCCCCGCCATCAAGGTTCCATGAAGATACGTCGGGACGCAAGGCGCGAACGTGCTGAGATACGCCCCCATGTTGGCCAGCGTATTCGTACGGATCGCCTGGAACTTGCCGTTCTCGTCCAGGGCGAGATCGATTCGAGTTACGTGATCGCGGCCGTGAGCGTCGGTGATGAACGATTCGGTTCGTTCAGCCGTCCACTTGACCGCCCGGTTGATCGCCTTCGCCGCAAACGTGCAGAACGCTTCCTCGGCGTAGTGATAGATCTTGGATCCGAATCCGCCGCCAACATCCGGCGCAACGACCCGCAGCTTGTGTTCCGGAATACCGAGCACGAAGGCACCCATCAGGAGCCTGATGACATGCGGGTTCTGGCTCGTCGTGTAGAGCGTGTGCTCGTCGGTCGCTGAATTGTAGTCGCCGACCGCTGCCCGTGGTTCCATCGCGTTGGCAACCAGGCGATTGTTTGTCAGCTCCAGGGTCGTCACATGGTGTGCGCCGGCGATCGCCGCATCCACGGCCTCTCGATTGTCCTCGATGAAACCCCAGTCGTAGCAGAGATTCGATGACAACTCGTCGTGAACCTTGGGCGCGCCGTCCTCGAGCGCTGCTTCCATATCGACCACGGCCGGCAGTTCCTCGATCTCGAGATCGATCAACTCGGCCGCTTCCCGAGCGATATCAAGCGTCTCGGCGACTACCGCGGCGACCGGATCGCCCACGTGACGTACCTTGCCCTGGGCCAGGACCGGATGCGGTGGTTCCTGCATGGGCTGGCCGAAACGGTCGGTGACACACCAACCGCACGGCAATCCGCCTACGCCGGCAAAGTCTTCACCCGTGAAGATCCTGATGACACCGTCGATTGCCTGTGCATCCGCTGAATCGAGGCTGACGATCCGACCATGCGCCACCTGCGACCTCAGGAAATACACATGGGCCTGTCCATTTACATTGATGTCGTCGGTATATCTTCCCTTTCCGGTCAGAAAACGAACATCCTCGCGGCGCGTGGTTGCTGCGCCAATTCCATCATCTTTTGGCATGTCCAGTCCTCCTGGTGCCCGCAACAGGCGGGCTCAGTTCATCGCCGCGGCCGCTGCCTGGATCGATTTCACAATGTTGTGGTAACCCGTGCAACGGCACATGTTTCCCTCGAGGTATCGTCTGATTTCATCCTCGCTTGGGTCACTGTTCCGCTCAAGCAGTTCTGCTGCTGTCATGACCATTCCAGGTGTGCAGAAACCGCACTGCAGACCGTGATGTTCCTGAAATGCATGCTGGATGGTACCGAGCGTACCGTCCTCATTCCCCATGCCTTCAATCGTCGTGACGGTGCAATCGCTCGCTTCCGCCGCCAGCATGGAGCAGGACTTTACCGCTTTCCCGTCAACGTGAACGACACATGCGCCGCATTGCGACGTGTCGCAGCCGACGTGCGTGCCGGTAAGTCCGAGTTGATCCCGCAGGAACTGGACGAGAAGCGTCCTTCCTTCCACATTCCCGTGCACTTCGCGGCCGTTTACATTCATGGAGATATTCATGATCGTGGTAGTCCTCCTCGGGCACGGGGCAACGGAAACGCAGTTCCGAATTGCCCTAACGAATCCATGGACGCTGATATGGCGCTTGACATGAGTGTCACCTTTAGACCCGGCGGATGTCAACAGGTACAGAAGCTGATTCCAAGGCCAATTTTTTTAGGGTCAATTTTCGTTTGTTTTGATTGATTTACGGGGCGGGCTGGACTCTTGCCTCCT
>JAPOVX010000351.1 GCA_026707935.1 Paracoccaceae bacterium | reverse complement strand
ACCCGGCCGGATCCTTTTTCTCGGAAAGTGAAGTTGGACAAAGCTGACCAGTACACCGACAGTTCAACACGTCCAACATGTCTCGTCGGGTGTGTGTGTAATTTTTCGTGTCTTGGTATTACTCCTACTTCAATAGAGCGATATGGTCAGCTCGTTAACGTTCATCCGAGGAGCCGATTATGAACATCGATATTACTCACGGTATAATGTACGGTCTACGCACGCTCGTGGTGCTCATCATGGTGACCGCCACGACCGGAATTGCAAAAGTGTGCGCACAAGGTATCGACCCCGAAGTGCTTGAATCTGTCGTTTCTTCCTACAATGCCACTGCAGAGGTCCTTGGAAGGGCAATACTTCAGGACGAGAACTTAAATACCAACCGTTTCGCTGAGGTGCTTCAGGAAATCTGCGCTGAGAGAAATAGGCACGCCTTCGGCGTTGTAGTCGAACAGATCGACATCTACGCTCGTGCAAGGACTTTACAACTTCGCGAGGACATATATCGGACTTTGGCGAATGACGCCTTATTCGAAGAGTTTCTGGTTCAAGAGGATAACGTTATGCGCGAGGCAGGTTTTTCCATGGTTGCCCGACAACTCGCGGTTCGATTCATGCGAACACATCGCGAAATAGCTGTTCGCAGTCAGGAATTTCGGCTTACGGAGCGCGACACGCAAACAGTGATTCAAAGCATTGGCCAGCTTTGCGAAAGAAGCGATGATCAAACTTTGATCATTATCGTTACCGAAACATCAAGGGAAAACACATCGAATCAGGCCTCGGGTGTATTGAAGTTGGTGGGTGGTCTTGCCTTGGTCGCTGCGGATTCTTTCGGTTGGTTTATGCCACCAGTGGCAGCAATGTCGACAGCTTTGGGAGGCATTATAACAGGTTCGGGGATAGACGAAATTTGGTGATTAGAGGAGAGAATAGGCACAACCAGACACTGGGATCACAATGGTCGTGACAGACATACCAAGGCTTGAATTTTGCTGATGTCCATCGGTTTCCCAGCCTGGCACTTCCGGGCTATCCAAGGCACCCTTCCTTTGGGAACCGCCACGACTTCTGAAGGCCGTGCTTGGTTCCAGCAACCTTGCAATTCCGGGCTTCGTCTTTCGATTGCGCTTCGACTGCCACGACAGTCTCTTTCCCAACATTTGGACCGGACCGACGACGCGCCAGAATCCGATCCAATGCGACCGATCCGGATATCGCCCCATCACCAAGGAACAGGTAGATTGTGGGCACGAAGGTCACCTATCGGAAATACATGCCCTATAGAGGAAGCCAATAGAGCAAAGGTAGCGCTTTGTGACTGATGTTCCCAGAACACCCATGGGATACGCATTGGATGCCGCACCGGACGCGCCAGATATTCGCGACCGAATCTATCAGCCCACCCTAGCGTCCCTGCCCGATGAGCTAGCACCCAATCTGTCAAGGACAACGATACTCGACCAAGGGAAAGAAGGAGCGTGTACCGGCTTCGGCTTGGCGGCAGTCGTCAACTTCCAGCGGCGCCTAAAGTACGAGGAGGAGATCCCGCTGGTCAGTTCGCGAATGTTCTACGAAATGGCTCGGCGGTTCGATGAATGGACGGGAGAGGACTACGACGGCTCCAGCATCCGCGGCGCTCTCCGAGGTTTCTTCAATTGCGGTGTCTGTCTTGAAAGGGACTGGCCTTACCACGCCGTCGATGCCGGAGTGTTTACTCTGGAACGAGCCCGCGCTGCAAGGAGAATCCTATTGGGTGCCTACTATCGGGTGCATCCGAGCATAGCTGATATGCCTGCAGCTATACACGAAGCTGGTGCGGTCTATGTATCGGCGCGAGTACATGAAGGCTGGTACAACCCAGTTAACGGAAGAATCGAACCTCAGTCCCTGTCGCCACAAGGTGGTCATGCCTTCGCCATCATCGGTTACAACGCTGAGGGATTTTGGGTGCAAAACTCTTGGGGACCGGGGTGGGGTCACGACGGCATTGCGCTCTGGGAGTATGCCGACTGGATGCGCGGGATTACAGACTGCTGGGTTTTACGTATCGGGGTACCGACACCGAGTGCATTCGAAGTCAGAGCGCGTTCAGGACTTGGCACCGTGCAGAGTGGATCGGAACCACAGACAACTCCGCGTCGGATTGACATTGCTGGGCATTTCACCCACCTCGACGATGGGCAATTCTACGACCGTGGGCGTTATCATTCCAATGCCCAAGATGCCGAGCAGACCGTCGCGTATCTTGCGGAAAACTTGGACACTTATCCTCGGTTACTTCTCTACGCCCACGGCGGGCTGAACTCCCCTAAGGTTTCGGCGTGCCGCATCGCGGCGATGAAGGACACGTTCAAGAAGAACGGTATTTATCCGTTTCATTTCATGTACGATACCGGACTCTTGGAAGAACTAAAGGACGTCGTGATCGGAAAGGCGCACGAGAGCGAACAACGCGCAGGCGGCCTGTCTGAATTTTCGGACAAGATGATTGAAAAAATGGTGCGCCGAATCGGAACGGCGATTTGGTCGGAAATAAAGAAAGGTGCGGAACGAGCTTTCACTGAACAAGGCCACGGTACTACGATTTTCGAAACCATTCGAGACTACTTATCCGGCAAAGACGTTGAAATCCATCTCGTAGGTCACAGCTTAGGCTCAATTTTCATCGGGCACCTGCTAGATCGTATGTCCATTCTCGCAAATTGGCCCTTCGCTATCAAAACCATAACGCTCTTGGCTCCTGCCTGTCGCACAGACTTCTTTAACGAGAAGTTTCTTCCGCGCTTGGTATCCGGTACAGCGGGGGCGAGGCAGGTTGAATCGTTTGCAATGTATTGCCTGAACGACGAGCGCGAACGCGACGACACTGTGACATCAGCCTACCGAAAGTCTCTCCTGTACCTCGTTTCGAACGCCTTTGAGGCGTCTGGACAATCGTCGATCCTCGGCATGCAGGTTTTCCAGGACGATGCCGATTTGTCGAAGGCCGACGAAGTAGTTTATGCTGGCGATGCGTCATCATCTATCACTGATAGTCGAACACATGGTGGTTTCGACAATGATGTGACGACTATGAACCGAATTTTGCAACGTGTTCTTCGCGACATGCCTGACCATCCGTTCACTGCGACAGCCTTGGAATACTGAGTATCTCCTCATCTCAAGTGGCACCCTAATTGACTAAAGGATTGACATGGATATCGTCGCAAGCTCCATCGAAGCCGCGCTTCGCGAACTTCCTGAACTGCCGACCCCCGTCAGCAGTTGGCATGTCGAGACCGGTTCCGACTCCACCGACGACCCCGCTGTATGGGTGTGGGCGATGCTCAGGGAAGATGACGTCGAATTCGCCAAACGGTTGCGACTGCGCTCGATGATTCGCGATCTTGTTGAGAAAAAAACCGATTCCTCCATGCTCGTCTATGTCCGTTTTCGCGGCGCATCCGAAGGCGCGCATTCGGCATGAGTCTCCACGCGGAGTTGTTGAAGCAGGCTCATTTCCTTGCCCGCAAGGAGCCCAAGAAACCAACCCAGGCCAGCCTTCGCCGCTCGGTGTCAGCTTCCTACTACGCCCTCTTTCATCTCTTGGTCGACGAAGCAACAAGACTCATGCTGGCGGGCAATGTCCGCGGCCCTCTGCGCGACAGTCTCGCTCGTGCCTTTCACCACTCTGCAATGAAGCAGACCGCAGTTGCGTTCACTAGGAGATCAATTCCTCCCAAGCTCGCATCCAGCTTGGATCTCCAACAGGTTCAACAACCGCTAATCGATGTCGCTTCCGCTTTCGTCCAACTTCAGGAAGCCCGTCATGACGCGGACTACAACCGCACTCTTCGCTTTACACGTCGGGAAGCGCTCGATCTCGCCGATCTGGCGGAACAGGCGTTTCGGGACTGGCGCGAGGTGCGTGGCAGCCTTCAGGCCGACACTTTCCTGACCGGACTCCTCGTCTACAAGCACATGCGGGGATAGACGGTCGACCGTGATGCGGAGATGACCTCTGCGAGATCGCTGATCGAATGTTCCTCGGTATCGTGCATTGAATTCGGAGAAGGAGAGAAGACTATCGATCTAATCACCGTCCTCGTATCCGGAGCGTGAAGGCAAGCTGAATCGGGGAGCAGGAGACCGCACTCACGGCAATGTTCTGGGACCGCTGGATTTAACACAACGTGTATTATCGGACTCTTGCCCCCTGTGAACTCCGCTATCAGGCTCGCGCACGCGCCTCGAAATGCATCACGCGTTGCCACTGGAAGCGGGCGGCACGAATGATGATCCGGGAACCCTGGTCACGCTCTGCCGGGATTTTCACATTGAACGGACGCGTATCCAGAACCGCGTGCACCATGTTCAGAGTTAGGCGGAATGGGAAACCGTGCTCGCGCGAAAAGACGGTAATTGATCGTACCGGACATCCATGAATGCAGATCATCCGGAATTCAATGGGAAGCGGAAATGCAGCGCAAGGCCCAGAATGAACGGAGCGTTATAGTCAGCCGGTTGTGGTGTGTGGAGGGCGCGCACTGATGCCGATTCATGGCGGCCAGGGACACGGTGCTGGCGGCCTGCAGCTACCCGGTGTAGCTTGAGCTTGCTTTAGGACAGTTCCAGTCGCTGGTTGGCGGCAGCATGAGCCTCGCGGACGCGGTGTCGGCGTCGGGCACCCTTGCGGAGGACGACTGATGAAACGGATCAAGACCAATCTTTTCGGCGCTTACGATTACCGCCTGGCCTGGGTTGCGCGCCGCGACGGCGACATGTTCGAGGTCGTGCTCGACGACGACCAAGCCGAAATCCTGGCCGCGACATTGCGCGAACTCTATTGCGGGCTGCACGAGGGCGACGATATCGAACTGGTGGATGAGCGGGAATGAAGATCCCGGATGCGCCCTGGAACGTGGGTCCGAAGAAACGCCTCATGCGCGGAGGATTTTCCATCAAACCTGAAGGTTCCGAGCGGACCGCTCAGCTCAAAGCCCTCCATGATCGCGGATGATTGCAAGCTGAAGTGATTATGAATGCAGGTTGCTACATTTAGCACTTGACCCATGGGTGAGGTTCCGCATTTATCCACCCTACTGCCCGAACCACCCCATACCAAGCCCAGCGACGTAGAAAGAACATCCCGTCTTCCTTCAGGATGTGCAAAAATTCCCGGTCCGCCCATTTGCGGGAGTGCTTTGTGAAACGAAGTCCTCCTTCTCTCATCGACTGATACAGCACGTCGTGAACCAAAGTGGCGCGACGGCAGTTCCTCGTGTTGAACGCAGAGCCGGATGCTCCATCCCATGCGTAGCCCGCACAAACGATCATCTCTTCGTGTGTGAGGCAGTAGAACCGGTGCCGATATATACAAGAACACTCATTGCAACACTCACATTGCCCGGAATCCGCATTCTCACACTCCCATTTTTGACGAATCGCCCGTTTGAAGGAGTACTCGAAGCGACCACGCACCAGGAACTTCAGGCCTAACCCAACATAGATCCTATGAGGCGTGCGGAACCGTTGGTAGTGACTCACTTTGAAATTCTGTACCCGACATCGCGCTCGGGGCATCCCCCCTTCAAAGATTCCTGCGGTTCTCGTACATCGCGCGAACCGTGCGCTCGGCGCTTTCGGCGCAGGCGAGCAGTGCGTGCTGTTGCTCGGCTCGAGGCGCGTTCCGCTCGAAGTCCTCCCATTCGAGTTTCACGGTGCTCGCTTGCCGCACCGCCGCCTTCGTCCATCCGATCAGCATCCTCGCGCACCCGGCGCTTGCGTCGCAGAGCTGCTTCGCCTCGGCCTCGCCGATGACGCCTGTAGCATCCTTTCCGTTGCCTGCGGCGACTGCTATGGCCAAAGCCTTCACTCGCGCGATGTCTTCGGTGCAAGCCCCTGCGGGGCGCTCCGCGCCTGCGGTGTCGAGCGGGCTCGCGTAACGCGCGAGGTGTACCAGGCGCGCGCCAGCGGGGCACGTGATCTGCGGCATCCAACCTTTGGTCACCACACCCTCGAAGCACAGGATGCTCCGGATCCCTGCGGCTGCGAGCGGTGCGGTCATGCTTTCGATGAGCCTTGCTGCGCCTGGCGGGGCCGGTTGCTCGGCGAAGCGGTCCGCGTGCAGCCACAGCACGGTGCGGGCGCCCGCGGCGCGCATTGCGCGAGCGGCGTAGCGCGCACCGAAGTCGCCCTCGTCGTTCGCGCACATTTCGGCGTCGATCGCCGTGTGGTTCGCTCTGGGGTCGTGTCGCCCGCTTCGACTCGCAGCTACCATGTGCACCCACATTTCGATGCTCCCGAGCATCGGTTCATTCTCGGCCAGCGGCCCGCCGAGTTCGACGAGCTGCGGAAGCGCGTCCCCGGCGAGGATCTCGCTTCCCGTGCCGAGCGCGAGGTGGGCGGCGGCCCACATCGCACTGTTGTCGGCACTGACCACCGCTGCGTCCTCGCCGGCGGCGAGCGCCTCACGGATTGCCCCCGCTGCGGCTCGCACGGCGTGGTGCACGTACCTCGTCTCGTCTCTCATGTTCTTTTGCTCGTTACTCTACGACGCCATCGGTTGAGACGGTTGCACGTCGGCTGGACTTGGGTCAATCTCAAACTGAGTCACTGCCACGTCGTCTTTCTCCTCTGGTTTCGATCGTGAAAGAGCTCGACGGCTTCTATGCATGTTCGGCCCTGATTTCGAGGAGGTTTCTTGCCTCGCGTCCGCACGCTACGCCAACTAGGTGGATCGGCTCTCCGCGGCCACGATATTTCTCGGCATAGCCACGTTCCCGCATCTGGGTGATCGCCGAATCCAACGCGATGTCGGTTTCTTTATCCCCCTCCGCCATCTTGAACTCCAGAACGAACACCTGTCCGCCTGTCAGAACGACCATGTCTGCCCGCCCATGACTCGATGCATCCTCAACCCGCAAGTCTACACCAATGGACCGGAAGCACATATGCAAGAGGCTCGCATACCAAGCCTCGTAGCGGGCGAGATCGCCGGTCGCGTGCCACTGATAGGGGATCCCCGAAAGATATGAGCGCAGTCGCTCGGCAAATCCCCCGAAATCATTCGCCTCAAGAAGCGCGCAGAGTGCCTGACCATGCTCCAGTGGTTCTCTTCCCGGTTTTCCTAGATGCCCAAGCAACTCATCATTCAGACTGATCTGTACTTCGAGATTGGGATAGTCCAGCCGGTAGTACGTTCTGAAGCCTTCCCTCTGCTCATCCGCGATAGTCAGATAGCCGGTCTGGAACAGGAGTGCTTCTATCCCAATGTCGCCGACATCAAACTTCGAGACAAGCGACATGTCGGCCATCCGGTTTTCAAGTTCCATCGTACTGACGCTCTTCTCCATCAGCATCCTGAAAAGGAACGCCGGCGATCCGGTCTCGAACCAATAAGGCCGAAACTCGCGGTTCCGCAGCAACAGAAGCACATCGAAGGGGTTGTAAACCCGCTCCCCGCCCCGCCAGTGATAACCGTTGTACCAAGTCCGGATCTTCTCCCGGTCCAGCCCATCAAGCTCGGGCGTGAACACTCGGTCGATATCGTCGTCAGTGTAACCGCAGATCGTGGCGTAGCGTGGGTTGAGGCTGATGTCCTCAAGGTTGTTGAGGCCCGAGAACAGGTTGACTCTCGAGAACATGCTCACGCCGGTGACGAAAGCAAAGCGGACATGATGGGCGCTGCCCTTGATGATGCCGTAGAACCCGCGCAGGTAGTCCCGGTTGGACCTTGCGAGCTCGGGATTGTGAAGCATGTCGAGGATCGGCTTGTCATATTCGTCCACTAGGACAACCACCTGCTGTCCAGTGGAATGATGTAGGCGATCCAGAATGTTTCGGAGGCGTCTGGGACCGGTATCGGATGTTAGGGCGGGTGCAAGATTGTGTTGGCGTTCTAGGCTTTCCAGTTGTTCGATAATATCGCCTTCAATCTCGTCCGGGTCACTGTACTTCCCATCGAAACTCAACCGCACCACCGGGTAGCATGCGGACCAGTCCCAGTGCTCGTGAATGTCCAGACCCCGGAACAGGTCCTCATGTCCCTCGAACAGCGACTTAAGCGTATCCAGCAGGAGGCTCTTGCCGAACCGTCGCGGTCGAGAGAGAAAGTAGTAGTCACTCTGTTCGATCAGTGCCCGAATCAGAGGAGTCTTGTCAACGTAGTAGCTGTCTGTTTCCCGGAGTCTCCGGAAGGACTGGATCCCGATCGGAAGGCGGCGGCTCATGGAACACTCCGTATTTAATACGTTGTCCTCGGTTGTTCGTCTTTTGAGGCAGCGTCCATGAAAATGACAGGCATCGCGTTCTTCATTCTTTGCAAATACGATACATTGTACACTTCTTCCTTGGCCGGAAACCGGTTCATGCCTCGGCAGACGACATTTGTGTAACGCGATGGTGGTCTCCGGACAGCAGATCTGCGGCGAACGCACCTACGACTTCGCCGTGACGTTCCCGGACGGTTCCGATGAGGTCGCGGCCGTCCGGATCGGTGACCCGGTCGAACTTGCGCCGCAGCATGGCGATGCTGGTTTCTGCATAGATGCGTGTCGCGCTGATGTCCGCATGGCCGAGGAACTTCTGGATGTCGGCAATGTCCATGCCAATCGCAAGCAACCTGGTTGCCATGGTGTGCCTCAACAAGTGGGGATAGATCCGTTTCGCGATCCCGGCCTCCCGCGCGATCTCGCGCACGATCTGCCCGATGCGCTGGCGGGAGTAGACCCGCGACCCGCCGGTGCCCTTCTCGCGGCTGACGAACAGCGGTCCGGAGCGACGCCGACCGATGTGCATGGCCAGCAGGCGGGCCAACTCG
>JAPOVX010000221.1 GCA_026707935.1 Paracoccaceae bacterium | reverse complement strand
GGGGGAGGCTGCTTCCCCTTCCCGCTTCCTTCCTTCCGGTCTCCCGGGTTTCTTGACGTACGCCACAGCTTGCCTGCCTGGCCGCGCCACCGGCTCGGGACTGTTCACGTTCGCCGCGCCGGCAGCGGCACAAACCAGCGTCACCCTGACGGGCAACACCAGACTGGCATCGGACCGCTTTTTTCCAGCTTCAAGATTGATGACGTATGGGCGTTCAAGATGGCCGGCCGTTCCCCCCGCTACAAGCCGAGCAGCGTAGGCGCGGGCATGCAAGAAGGGGTCGGTACACTGGTTTACAGCAGTTTACACCGTCAGCACCATTCCAACTCATGCAGCAGTCGTCCGGGTAACGCCACCCCAGGCCTGCTGACAAACCCATTGACCGTTTTCAGAAATGCCGATGGATTTCCTGGCGCGGTGGCGAAGTGGAATTTTGCGAACCGTGGCCATTGCCGCACCAGCGGCACCATTGGGTCCTGGAGTCAATTGTCTCCCCTGCTGGCAAGCTATGTTCGGTCACGACACGACCGGCACGCCGAAACTGGGGTTCGGACTTTCGGACGGCGGTGTGCGGGAGGACTTCGTCGCCTGGCGGCCAGGCCCGACGGTCGCTGTATCGAGGCCAGTTTCGACGCGACACGGATGAAGCGTGCCAACGACGCCCGGACGGAGCAGAGCGCGACGCTCAGGGGCACCATCAGCTGGCAAACGTATTTCTGCAGCAGGACTGCGAGGCCTTCAAGCATGCGTTCGAAGACCGAAGATTTTCCGAGGTGCATCCGGGTTCTGGAAGGCAGGTCACGATTTTTAAGGTCGGGTGTGGGAAGTCGACCGCTGTATCGGATGGTCCTTCAAAACCAGGGAAGCGGCAATGACGGGATCGTGCGCAACAAGCCGATTATCGAAAATGTGGTGATTTGATTCCCGGACAGCCATGGACACCAATCGTTTCAAACTTCCATCACTGAATGCGTTCAAGGCGTTCCATGCGGTGGCACGCCACGGTTCAGTCAGTGGTGCGGCCGATGAACTGTCGGTGACACCCCAGGCTGTCAGCCAGCAGGTCAAGTTGTTGGAAGATACATTGAAGGTCACGCTGTTCGAACGGCGCGGCCGATCGATCGAGTCCACGGAGACGGCCGTTCTGCTTGCAAGGTTTGTGGAGGCAGGGTTCGAAGAAATGGCAGAAGGAGTGCGCCGGGTCACCCGGCAGAGGTGCCGGGACCGGATCAACCTGAACGTCTCGCCCTATTTCGCGACCCGCTACCTGTTACCCCGACTGTCCGGTTTTCGCGGATTCCAGCCGCAGTCTGACCTGCGAATGACAACCATGGTTGAGACTCCGGATTTCGAGCGCGATGACATCGATGTCGCCGTGCAATGGGGTTACGGCGACTGGGGCAACCTGGAGGCGAACTTGCTGCTCAAGGATCCCAAGGTCATTTGCTGCACGCCGGAACTCGCCGTTCGGGTGAAATCGCGGCAGGACCTGGCGGGTCAGCGCCTTCTGCACCCGGTGCTGAAAAACTCGTTGTGGTCCGACATTCTGGAGTTCCTTGATGTCCAGGTTCCGGATGACGCGTCGGAACTGGCCTTTCATGATGCGGAGACCATGCGCTGCGCGACGCTTTCGGGAATGGGGATTGGCCTGATCTCCCGTGTCGATGCGGAACACGACACTCTCGCCGGCGACCTTGTCGCGCCACTGGGTGTCGACGCGTTGCGTGACCTGCCACCTGAGAAGGTGCCGGGTTTCTACCTGGTTTTGCCACGCGCGCACCGTCGGATCACCTGGATTGAAAGTTTTTGTGACAGGGTGACCGGACAGAATTGGGAGAATGCTACGGAATGATAAGGGGCAAATCCGCCTTTGTCTCACGGCCGTTCACATCGTGATCGACCGAACGGAAAGACCGAGACAAGAAGGTCCGGGACGCGCAGGAATTGTGCGGCCATTGCCCCTTTGGCCTCCCCAGGTCTACATGGGTCTGGTCTTTGTGGTTTGGTAGTCATTGTATTTGTTTGCAAATTCCACAAAATCGGACGTCACGCACGTCCGTTCAGCGAAAATTCCGTGAAAACGCATGATTCTGCTCCGTAACGGAATCGACGACTGATGCGATGACGGCAATGAGTCAAAGAGACACTTTACTCGGTGTGGTATTACGTGTCGGATGAAAGTGCTCACAAGAGCCGCTGCAGGCGTGGCTTCGGAATTTGGACCGAAGAATGACGCATCGGTTTCACCTGTACTTGTTGCAAGTCCGCCGTGTGTGCCCGCAATCGTGCGTGGTCAATTTGGAGCATTGTCAACTGCCGATTGTCGGCTGCCGTTCGAGTTGAATACGGTGACCTCGGTCCGTCAGAATCGCATGTTGACTGTAAGGAAGAAAGTGCGCCCCCAACCGGCCACCGAGGGTCCATCCACGCTGTTGGGATCAGCGGTGTTGATCGTGAGACCGGCATCGGTGAGGTTGAATACGCCGGCAGCAGCCCGCATGTCCTTTATCCCCAGAGGCTCCTTCCAGTCCAAAACAAGGTCGTGGCCCGTCCAGGACTTGAAATTACCTGACTCTGTGTTGAAGCCAGCGCGGTAGTTGGTGGTCCAGATGGTGCTCAAGCTGCCGCGCTGCAAGTGAAACCTGAGGCGGGCCATGTTCTTGGAGAAGGCATACAGGCGCTCGTTTCTGTTCGTACTCCGTTTGGCATCGATGACGTGCCGCCATGCTCCGGTAATCCCGAACTCGCCCAGAGGCGATTCGAAGCCCCTTGAACCGAACCGGGTCGTGACGCCCGTGATCTTGGTCTCGCCGACATTCGCGTAACTGTCATAAATGGTGATGTCGCCGCCTGTCTGCTCAATGCATCCCGACGTTTCGTCTTCCTCACATTTTTCGAAATTCCGCAAAACCCAATCAGCATCGTTCAATTCAACCAGATTGGCGCGCGACAGCCGATACCATTCCACACTGAGGGTGTTCCGCGATGTGCGTGCCTCAGCGCTGATGGCGAACCTTCTGGTGTCCGAAGGCCCGAGCTTCGGGTTGCTCGTGATCTCGCGTGTCACCTGCCGGGGGTGCAAGCCTACGCAGGGGCGGGGAGGATCAACGTTCAAGTCGGGGATGCACTCGACATAGGGGTGATCCTGGGACTCGGTACCGTAGAGGTGAATCATCGAGGGAACAGACTGTCCCGCGCTCAATGAACTCCGTAGTGCGACAATGTCATGCGGCCGGTACTCGGCTGCAAGGTTCCAGGACTCCAGCCGGCCCACATCGTCGGTATCGTCCGCACGGCCCGCGACCCTGAAATCAAGCGTTTCGGTCAGCGGAAGCGCCATCTCCGCGAACAGCCCGACTGCCTTGCGCTCTCCGGCGAAGCTGACGCCTCCTGAGCCCAGCACCTGCGTGACATCATGGGTCATGCCGTCATTGTCGCGAAAGCGCTGGATGAAGCGTGCCTTGGACTTGCCCGCCGCGAAACCTGCTGTCCAAGCCGCATTGCGCCCGCCGACCGCGAATGTGTTCCCTTCAAGCGCCAGCCGGGTTCCCTGATATTCCCCGCCGGAATCGATCTCCTCACGTAAACTGGAACGTTCTATGGCATCCAGGTGATCCTGGTCGGTTGAAAACGGGTTTGCGAGGTCGTAATTTCCGGCCGCGATTTCTGCCCCGATCTTGCCTTCATGGACGAACGTATCGCCTGACAGGGAACCATTGAATCGATAGGATTCTATACGGGCGTCATAGCCCAGTCCCTCCGCCAACTTTCCTTCAATGCTCAAGGCGATGTCAGACACGTTCCACTTCGATTTCCAGTCGCGGTTGCCGTGTCCGACGAAACGGTGCCCAACGACGAAAAAGTCGCCGCTATCTGCTCCGATAGGATCGGTAGGATTGTTTTGCAAACCGGCAGCGTTGATCGCGTTAATTAGTGCCACGTTGGGTGTGAAGGGAAAAACGCCGACGGGAGGCGCGAAGCGGAACGCAGAGTTGCCTTGTCCAAAATTGGCATCCAGGTGTAACTCTGCCCCCTCCCCGAGTGGATGGTCCAGGTTCAGGATCACCGATCTCTGCTGGAGTCGGTCAGTGTTCCACGCTATTTTGCCATAGGCGAAGCCGCAACCCTTGTCACCGTTGCGGATAAGAGTCGGATTGCTGAGCGGGCCAGTATAGCCATTCCCGGGGTCGCAATCGCCCAATGAGACCGACCTTACGTTTTCTACGTTACCCCCAGAATCAACATTGATAACCCAAACCGTATTTCCTCCCTCACTGATGTTTTGTGCCTGGTTGAATGTGCCGTCTTCCTTCCAGGCGGAACGGCTGTGCTCCCGGTACCTCGAAGGAATTTCCTGGCGGTTGAGGATATCAACACCGATGACCATGCGTCCCTCGCCAACCTCGCCGCCCCAGAAAATGCTGCCTTGAAGACCATCGCCGCCCTTACTGTCTGGCAACCGCGTGAGGCCTCGCGTTTCGAAGCCGTTCAGGTCCTTCCGGAGAACGATATTGATCGCACCGCGGATGGCACCGCCGCCGAGGGTTCCCAGGCTGTCACCGCTTAGAAGCTCGATGCGCTCGATGGCCGAAATCGGCAAGGTATCAAGATCGGAGGCGGAACTCGCATAAGGCCTGCCGTCGATCAGGACGAGCAGCGGCTGCCCTCCGGTGTAAAAATAACGGACGATGCCGGTATTCAACAACTCCTCGAGAGTCTGGGCACCTGTCCTTTCAAGAAAATCCCGGCCCCGATCCGTAATGACGCGCGGGGCAGGAGCAAGGGGCCCAGCATCAACCGCCGGCGCTTCGAATATGGCGAGTGCTGCGCAAATGGAAAATGAAACGGCTCGAATCCTAATGACTTTCTCCCCACGAATTTCTTGCTCACACCCCTCCTTCCGGCCGATGAATCTCCTGCACGACAGCCGCCAATCTCATTGAACGAAGCCGATGAAGCATCGCGGAAGCGTCGACATGAAGCGGTCGCCGAAGGCCGGGAAGATGCAGCCCGGCCTGAACCCGCGCGCCACCGGCACCCGTACGTCGCCACCGAGCGGATTTATCCTTGTACCTGAAACTTACGCGATTGTCCGTGTGGGTAGTGTGCGTAAACGACGAAAATCCGTGTTTATAATATGGCCAAATTAAGTTTCGACGTTTGACTGTCCTCAGTGTCCGAATCAGACGCCGCGCCTGACAGTACACGTCGCGAAGGCTGCCTTGCCCCGGATTCGATCCGGAAGGGGACAACGACCGATGAACGGCCCCGACAACATGCGCCGCGACCTCCAGGCGATTCGCGAGCGCAACGCTACGCTGAATGCGGCCGGCCATTCGCCGGATCAACATCTGTCTCGACCTCGACACAGTGCGTTGTCGGGGTTGTGCAACACCGCCAGGTAGTAATCATGCGCTGTTTTTTTCCCGCGGCGCCTGCGACATTGGCCGGAGATGGTTTTTCGGTACGGCCGTCATGGCCTTTGACTGGTTATAGGCTTCGGCCAGATCACCTATGGCCTGATCCGGTTCAATTGCCTTGACCCGGGCATGTCCGGTGCCGCTCAACGCGCACCGGCTGTCCATCCGATGCCAGTTTTACGCGTCGCAAGAGAGTTCAGGAATTCTCGCTCATCAGATTCTCGCACCGGAAACGCCGGCGCTCGGGCCGGGGGGAAAAGCGCGTTCCCCCTGCCCGCCATCACGCGCCCACCTGGCGATGTCCGATGATAGAAAGGCTACCGGGAATGGAAGGCGGGAAAAGGCGGGTCAATACTGGACTCCCATGGTGGGTCAGTTTTCGCCATTTGACAACCGGCGGGATGACTCGATCGGCAAGGGGCATCGCTGACAACCGCGGTACGAACATGAAGGCCAGGTCCGGGCTCAACCTGGAGATACCCGAAACCGGCAGGCACTCCATGATGAAGATGTCCGGGTGCAAGTGCATGGAACTGATCGGGGTCAACCCCGAGTATACCAGCCAGTCGTGCAACAACTGCGGGTTCACTGACCCGGTAAATCGGAACAACCGGAATTTCGAATGCGTGGCGTGCGGCCATGCCGATCATGCGGGCCTGAATGCGACCCGCAACATCCCGGCTTCGGGTACCGGGGCGCCTGCACGTCGAGGGACGTAGGCGTTGGCCACCCCTGCGACCCGTGAAACTGATCGAAAGCTGGCAGCGTGACGTACCGTCAACCCATCGCTATAAGCCCCGTACGGAAGGAGAAGCACCATGACGAAATTCCCGATCGTTCTTTCCATCACCGTCCTGCTCGCTACGCCGGCGGCCGGTGCCCCATTGGTCGAATGGAGTTCCGAAGAAAGCGTAGAGCGTTTCTCGCGTGCATCGCACAGGGCCGACTTCTTCCCACTCAGCAACCACTTCGTCAGTCAGGACAACAAGATCTATTGCGGCCCTGCATCGTCCGCAATCGTGCTGAATGCGTTACGCCTGGGAAAGCGCGAGGGGCTGCCTCAGGACCGTCGCCCAATCGCTCCCGGAGACTTGGCATGGATACCTGCGGGCTTCGATCCTTTCCTCGACAAATACACGCCGAACAACGTGTTGATCGAAGGCGCAAAGACCGTGGCCGAGGTTTTGGGCAAGCCGATCGAGATCGAGGGTGAGCAGCGAATAGATTTCGGCCTTCAGCTTCATCAACTCGCCCAGGTGCTTCGCGCGCACGGCCTGTCCGTGACAATCCGGGTCGTGGAGGATGACGCTGCGTCCGAACCACTCCTCGACGAATTGGCCGAAAACCTCGCCACCCGGGACAATTATGTGCTGGTCAACTATTCCCGCAAAGCACTTGGACAGACCGGCGGCGGGCATATCTCTCCGCTCGGGGCTTACGACCGCGCGAGTGACTCGTTCCTCATCATGGACGTAAACCCCAATCGCGCACCCTGGGTATGGGTCGATGCAGCCGACCTGATCGCTGCCATGCGGACCTTCGATACCATTGAGAACCGGGGCTATCTCCTCATTTCGGAAGGAGAGTAGACCAGAGGCGCAGGACCGACCTCCTGCGTGACATTTCGGTCATCGTGGGCAAATTCACGTGCGGTTTGATTTCAGATTCGGCATTGCAGCGGGGATGCGCCGTTTTCGGTAACGACGTGGCAAGCTCGCTTGGTCGCTGGCAAGTCTGCTCTTGGAACTACTGCGGTACCAGTTAATAGCCTCGCCGTCGTCCTCGTGCACGCCGTGGCCATGCTCGGCAAGTAATACCGGGCGGCGGCATCACCCAGATCCGCAATCGTGCGCAAGTTCCCGATCGCAACGCCGTAAACGCGGCTTTGCCGTGTCGCAAAACCATTGACCCAATGGTTGCTTTATACAGAAAGACGCCGGTCGTCGATCACGTGCAGAAAGGCCCAGCATCAAGTTTTCAATCGGGGTCACCGATCCGAGGCTTCAGCATCAAGTACGAACTTGGCGTCCGGTCATCTCTCGTTCAAATTTCACCTGAATTTTTGGAGCAGATGTTTCTCGCCGTTTCGAACGCTTTTGTGAAACCGTAAAGCGAAAACGTGTCCGTGGTGGTCGTTCCCCTGGAACTGATCCCGGTGATGACCGCGGCGGCTCCGAGCCTGAATGCGTTGTGGATTTTTCGGTCCTCTTCGGGACTGGCGGCCCAGGCCCAATCTCCATCCACGTAGAGCGTGAACGTGTTTCCACTGACAGTCAGTGTCACTGTCTCCTTGGGATCAAACTGGTAACCGCCGGTAAACGAGACCTCTCCGTCTGCCGAGATATTTGGTTGAAACATCACCGAAACCTGAGTGATGCCACGCCGCACCGAAGCCGGCTTTCCACCACGGATATTACGTGAGCGTTTCGGCACCGACGCCGCGAAACACTGTTTCCGTTCTTCCGTTTCGTGAACGTAGACGGACCAGTTTTGAATGGTCCGGATGGGTTTGACAGTGGTTTCCTGAGCGGACGCGAGTGACGCGACCATGTTCACAACCATCGTGGCGCATGCCAATCGCTCAAGACGAAACACGACGGGTTCCTGCTGCCTCCATCATTTTTTTTCGCCTGTCTGCCATGAATCACTGATTCAAGCAAGACGAATGCAACGGTAGAGAACGTAAAACACACGTAACAACTAAATGGCACCACACTAATCCCACGTACAATCGCTCATTATGCGGTCAGGATTGCGGTATTGTGCCTGACCATGATGACGCTGCGGCCTGAGAATGCGATGGATCAACGGTTAGCCCATATAACAAGAGCCGCGCCAGCCACACCATTATCCGCACGGTAAATGGCTCTCTCCAGCACCTTCCGCAGCGCACGGCTGACGCCATGTGCCCTCCGCCCTCGGCGGACCACCATTGCAGCTCGGCGAAAAGCCGCCTCCCGGACACCATCGTGGCCGCGCTGCGCAGGACACCGGGCGAGTTGGCGGAAACATGTCGCCCCGGGTCCTGGCACCGATCAGCCCGCTCGGTTCAGTTGGGACACCTGTCGGGTCGAAGACATCAGGACATTGGACGGAAGATTACGAATGCCGGGAATGAAACGGCAGCTGAGACCTGCCACGAATGCGGAACGGCTGACAGCCACAACCTCAGATCTCAGCCTGAATTTCACTGTGTGGCTCGCGGCCATTCTGAAAACGCCGACCTGAATACATTGGCGAACATACTGGCGTCGGTGATTGGCGTGCGGTCGCGGCGAAGGGCGTTTGCATCGGCAAACCCTGCGACCCGCGAATTCATTGCGGAGCCTGCCTGATGGTTAGCCAGGCATATGATTCCCAAAGGGAAAATCCGTCGCACGAAATCTCGCCGTCGGTGCTGATTGTGGAGGGTGCATTTGCCGATTTCGATAATCATTCCGACAAAGAACAGGCCCAGAAGTCTCGTCGCTGCCGTGAGGTCGGCACGGGCGCCAATTCCGGCAGGCGGAGAAATCATTGTTGTTGATGACGGAAGCAGGATCCCGGC
>JAPOVX010000292.1 GCA_026707935.1 Paracoccaceae bacterium | reverse complement strand
CAAATACCATGAGCGGGGTCTAGTCGAGACATTCGTTTCCTACGCCAACCTTGGGTCACGATGGTCACCTTGCCGGGTCGGGCCTGTCTTCTGTCCCGGCCGGGCAGTTCATCCACCCGCGAACGACAAGAACGATTCGTGCAAAACGTTGTCTCTTTGCCACAACTTCGGACGCGACAGAGGACTACGATCACACCGCATACTGAGGATTTCGTATGGACGTCGCTGTAACGGACCCACAGGGCGAAGTCATGAGCCTGATTAGCCTGTCCCATCTCCGCAAGTCTTTCGGGGAGACCGTCGTGCTTGACGACATCAGTCTCTCGGTCAGTCAAGGCGAAGTCCTGGCGCTCATCGGTCCAAGCGGGTCGGGGAAGAGCACGCTTCTGCGTTGCATCAACCTCCTTGAAGTGCCCGACAGTGGAACACTCGTGCTGGACGGAGAACAAATCCGCTACAGTTTCACGGGCTCCGCCTGGCGAACCGCACGGGAACTGGCCCGGTTCCGGGCCTCTGTCGGCATGGTTTTCCAGGATTTCAACCTGTGGCCCCACAAGACAGTTCTCGAGAATATCACCGAAGCGCCGATCCGCGTCCGGCGCATCAAGCCCGTTGTCGCTCGCGAACACGCATCCGAATTGCTGGAAATGATCGGGCTTCCCGAAAAACGCGACTCGTTTCCGCGCCAATTGTCGGGTGGCCAGCAACAACGCGTTGCCATCGCCCGTGCCCTGGCCATGGAACCAAAACTCATGCTTTTCGACGAGGTCACCTCGGCGCTTGATCCGGAACTGGTCGGTGAGGTCCTCGACATCATGGGCGAGCTCGCGAGGAGTGGCATGACGATGATCGTGGTCACGCACGAGATGGGATTTGCCCGGCACGTGAGCCACCGAACGGCCTTCCTGTACAACGGCCGAATTGAGGAGGTCGGGCCATCGCCCGACGTTCTCGGCACTCCGGGAAACCCCCATACGCGACAGTTCCTGAACCGTGTCCTGCACCACCATTAGGCGAAAGGGTTCCGACAGTGGCAAGCAGTATCATTGACTACGTTTACTGGTTTGCGCCCTACACCGTCGGGTTCTTGCATGCAGCCGCGATTGCGCTTGAAATTTCGTTTCTCGCGATCGTCATCAGCTGGATAATCGGGCTCGCAACGACACTCGGAAAATCTTCCAAAAACCGGTGGCTTCGCTGGCCGGCAGAATTTTACATCTGGTTCGTGCGAGGGACACCGAGTCTCATTCAGATATTCATCATCTACTTCGGGATCCCCCATGTTTCGGGATTCCGTCTGTCCCCGTTTGTCGCCGGTGTCGTGGCGCTGGCGATCAGCAGCGGTGCCTATGTCGCCGAGGTATTCCGATCAGGATTCCTTGCCATCCCGCGCGGTCAGACCGAGTCGGCGCTGGCACTGGGCATGAGTCCGGCATTGATGATGCGTCACATCATCCTTCCTCAGGTGATCCGTATCGTGGTGCCTGCCATGACGAACGAGGCGATCAACACGCTGAAGAACACCTCGCTCCTGTCGACGATCACGATCATCGAGGTCACGATGTTCGCCCAGCTCGCCCTGGCGGAGACGTTCCGGCCGTTTGATTTTCTGATCGCCGCGGCCTTCATCTATCTGGCCATGAACACGATTCTTAGCCAGTTCGCGTCATGGTACGAACGGAAGTACTCCCTGATAATCTGATGATCGATCACAAAACTTGGAGCGTGAAACCCAAGAACTTGGAAAGGAGACGACCATGAGAAGACGAGAATTCCTGAGAACCGCAAGTGCTGCCGTCGCAGCGACAGCTGCTGGCCCGATCGTTGGCTGGGCTGCATCAGAGCTGGAGCTGCACAACCCAGGCGTGCTGACGTCCGCCACTGAAGGCACTTATCCACCATTCAGCATGCGAAAGCCGAACGGAGAACTGGACGGTCTGGAAATGAGGATCATGGGCGAGATCTGCAATCGCCTCGAGCTCGAGTATCAGCCGGTAATCGTAAAATGGGATTCGATGCTCGTTGGTCTCCAGGCCAACCACTTCGACATCGTTGGCAACGCCATGGGCATAACTGCGGAACGGCAAAAGGCGGTTACGTTCTGCGACGGATGGATCGAAACCGGTGCCCGCGTCGTCGTTCACAAGGACTCCGACTATACCTCACCGGACGAACTTCAGGGGAAGGACATTGGCGCCATCGCCGCCTCGACATTCATTCCCATCGTCGAACAGCTCGGCGGCAATCTGAAGGCGTACAAGGCTGACGTCGACGGCATGCAGGACCTGGTGAACGGCAACATCGAAGCGGTCATTCTGGAGAGCATCGCGGCGAACTACGCGATCACCAAGTCGAAACTGCCGCTGCGATCACTTCCGGGATTGATCGATCCGGCACAGCTCGGATGGGCAGTCAAGATGGGCAAGCCGAACCTCGTCCGTGCCATCAACGCCACCAGGGCCGAAATGGTTGCCGAAGGCACTGTCGCTGAACTCTTCGATGACATCATCGGTTACGACCCGTCACCGAGTGACCCAATTCGCAGCATTCTCTGATCTGTCGGTCCCGCCCGGTCAACAGCCGGGCGGGCCGCCGCCCACCTATGGCATCCGGACAAGGATTTTTCCGTTCGGATAAAGAACCCTTCGTGATTCCGGCGTCTTGCCGGAAACCGTAAGTTTGAATCGAGTCGGGTGCTGTCAGGCTGTGCATCGTTTCTGCCACTTGTTCCCCGGTTGCAGCTTCTCCCAGGCCTCGCGCGCCGGATGGTTCGTGACAGGCAGAACGAGAAGCTCCTGACGAATTGGGCGGCATTCTCATTCTGCCCGTGAAACATGGCCTCGACAACACGGCTTCCCGACGATCAAAGGAACGGATGGACATGTGCGGGTTCAGAAACCGGCCGCCTTCTCCGGCGAGGCGGCGGAGCGCAAGGTCCGGGTTCGACAGAGCTGTGGCAAGCTCGCCATTCCATCGGATAAGCGGCGGAAGCGGCGCCGGGAGAAACGCCCGGTATCCGTCAGCACAACTGATCGTACGGCCATGAGGAAGGCGAGTCATTTTGGACCCGGGCATGGCGTGGCATCCATTTTGCAAAACGAAAACAGGTTGCTCGGTTATTATCGAAATCGGGTCGTTTTGAAAAAAACGAACAAAGCCCAGCCCACCGTTCGGTATTCCGATGGCACGGCGACTCGCCAATTCGTATCCGTTCGGAGCCGGTAGGACATATACCCCTTACAAAATACCGAAACATCGGGTGTTGGCTATCTGGGGGACGATTGTCGCAAGACTTTGTAATCGCGGCCTATCAAGGGTAACGCGCGAATGGTGGAGCAAGGCCTCCACCGGGTTCGAACTTCCTGCAGCGGAACTTGTTGTCACAGAGGTGGAGGCCGGTGAAGCAGACGCCACCAGTGCCGTTTTTGAGGCGAATCCCGTCATGCTTCTCAACATCACCGAGAGAGTTCCGAGGAGCTTACGCGGCTTCCGCTTGATTTGGGCGCGGTTCCGCACCAGGCTGCTACGGACACTGCACATATTGCCATCACGGTCACAAACGGTGTTGATAATCTGGTAACTTGGAACCGTAAGCATAACGCCAATGCCACTATACGCTCGGGGATCGAAAAGGTAGGCCGACAGGCCGGTTACGAGCCGCCAGTGATTTGCACATCTAACGAGTTTATGGAGTCCGACTACGCCTTGACCCGATCACTGACGAAGTCCGAGCTATCCGGGACGAATGCACGGCTCGTTTCAACTACGACGTGTGAAGGATGTTTCAGGAGCATCGAGTCGGACAGAAGGCTTCCGACCGCAAGTATGTCAGCTTTCCCGCTCGGCTATCATCGACCGATTTGGACAATCCTCAGCATCAGATTGAGGAAGAGGCACGCGGACAATAACCGAAACGTCCGGTTCGACCGGTTGTCAATTTCCTACGATCACCGGTCGCCACCATCCCCGAACCAAGGTTGGATCGAGAGCACCGAATAACTTACTGTCCAGCGCAAAAGGAACATCGCCGCGAACATAGACCGCACCATTCAATGCTCTCGCTACCCGCTTTATCACATGGCGACCGTTTGGTTTGGTTGGACTGCAGAGTGCGGGATCGAAGTGGACCCCGTGAGGCAGAGAAGGCAGACAAAATGTAACATATTCTGCATCTGCAGGACCTACAGCGATGTAAATACCAACCGGCACACTGCTACCAGTATTGAGCACCACCTGATCTCGGAACATGGCCGCAACAGCCAAAACTATGAAAAGAGCCGCTACCACTAAATTTCGTTTGTTCATTGCTGACAAAAACGCGGGACTGAGGCAGGTTGAGTACCATTCTCTGCGCATCGTTCGTGCCCTTACCATTATGTCCACCTTCGCATGAACTGGCGGAAACTGCTGTTGCCAAGAAACGTTACGGCTCGTCGCATCCCGCTACACTTCCGGCTTCCTCAAACAAACGCCGTTGTGGTTGCAGCTATTTTTCAGAATCCACCGCGGGTGCATCGACTTCATCAACACCATCGCCGCTTGCGTCATTCCCAGGATTTGAAACGACAACGGGTCTCCCAGGACGGCAAACATAGTTCAGGCCAGACTCTTCCTGCATTTCCCGAATGTCACGGATGATTGCCGCCACATCGTAATCGAAGCGGGCCGCATGCGCATCGCGCACTGCCCTTACTTCGGAGATGATCGGGTCAACCGGATTATCTTTCATCGTTCGTCTCCATCAGTTCGTTCGGCGTGCAAATCACCGGCGGTTCATAACCGGCCTGTCGGCTTACCTGCTCGATCCTCGAGCGCATCGCGGCGTTGGCAATGTGTCTGAAATTCCACGTCACCAGGAAATCGATACCGTTGGTAACGGCAATGGCGATATGGACCGCGTCGTCCGCAGCTAGTCGTGGAACCGCACCAGCATCGATCAGCGCATTCGCGAGACTCTCCACATCTGACGTTGCATCGAGAAGCGTGACAGATTCAAGCGCTTCGAGACGATTGCGGGCCGCATCCGGATCGCCCGCTCCGGCCTCTGACATGACAAGCGCAGAAGCAACGAGATCGAATCTGTCCGGGGCATCTTGCCACCATTCCCGGGTGATCTCCTGATAAGCCGCGATGACTACGTCCCGCGACGGTCGCGATGTCAGATAACTGACTACGGATGTCTCGATGTACGCCGTCGGTTGCATTAGGGTGACCACAAGTGCAGGCGACCCGGGTCAGGCCGACTCCCGGTCGGGCATGCTGAGAATCTGTTCCCCAGCTATGGTGCGTGCAACATAGGCACCATCCGAGCGGAAGCCGTACAGTGTACGGCCGACCTGAAGTTGGGCCTTAAGGTCCGCCTTGATCTCGTCTCGCCATCCGCTTGGGAACCCCAGAATTTCGGGCGGCGGCAAGGTCTTTTTGCTGTGCTCGCTCATGGGGCCAACCGTACATTCGACAGTCGCCTCCTTCAACCCATTACGCGCGGTGGTACGGGCCAACTCGACCAAAGATTGCCCCGTCCTTAGTCGAACAGGATCCGATGGACCGAAGAACGACGTTCATGCGGCACCGCCGATGAGGTGGCTTGGTCCAGGCGACGGGGCAAATGCCCCGATATTCAGCACCAATCGCTGAAAAGCTCCCGTTGGAGACATGCGAACCAGCGCTCATAATCCTTCTGCGCTTTCGCTATTCCCTTGAGTGAACGCGCGACAATTTCGTCACACATGTATGTCTCCTAGTCGACGGCTCGACCATTGCGGTCGCCCGTGTATATGCTTTCAAAATAACGAACAACTTCTCGACAACAAGATTGAAACGCATGCGGCTGACCAAGTCTGATTTCATCCAGTACCTGCACTGCCCCAAATCCCTCTGGCTCCTGAAACGGGAACCGGAAAACTATCCTGACAGCGGATCTTCCGCCTTCGACGTGAAGCTCGCGCGCGGCGGCTATGATGTTGAACGTCATGTCCGCCAACTATTTCAAAACGAAGGCCGAAACGTTGTTTTCCAGGAGAAACTTGAAACCGATGATGGTCTTTTGGCGCGAGTCGATGCGGTAGAGCAAATGGTAGATGGCAAGATCGTGCTCCACGAAATCAAGTCTTCGACAAGGGTCAAGGATGACCATGTCGCGGATGCCTGCTTCCAGAAAGTCTGTGCCGAGCGTGCTGGGCAGAAAATCGACCGCGTGTCGCTGGTTCATCTGAACGGTGCTTATGTCCGCCAGGGCGAAATCGATCCGAGAGAAATGCTGGTGTTCGCTGACATCACCGACAAGGTCGAAGACATCGAGCCCGAAATAATCGACGGAATTGATGAAGCGCTCGAATTCCTCGCAGGCGAGATCGATCGGAACGGATGCTCGTGCCCCGAAGAGTCACGCCAAAACCATTGCGATACTTTCGAACTGTTCAATCCGGGCGTTCCGTCTCCATCGGTTTACAGCCTCCCGAGGCTCAGCAAGAAGAAACGCAAGAAGTTGGTATCGAAAGGTATTTTCGGTCTCGAAGACATCCCGAAAGGATTTAGCCTGACCGCGCCGCAAAGTCTGGTTGTCCGATCGGCCATGAGCGGCAAGCCGCGGGTCAAAGCCAGGAAAATTCGCCGGTTCCTGTCGAAACTGGTTTTTCCTCTGCATTTCTTCGACTACGAGACCTTCGCCTCCGCCGTGCCGCTCGTCGACGGTACCGGCCCTCACCGGCACTTCCCGGTCCAGTATTCCCTCCACATTCTGGAAAAGAACGGGACGCTCACGCACAGGGAATATCTGGAACGCGAAGCCCGCTTGCCGTTACGCCTTGTCGAACAGTTGCAGGCCGACATCGGTCGCCGCGGCAGCATCATCTCCTGGCACGCGTCGTTCGAACGGGCACGTAATCGGGATATGGCCGCCATCTACCCGGACAAGGAGGAATTCCTGTACGAATTGAACGACCGTACGGTAGACTTGGAAGAGGTATTCAAGAAAGACTACGTCGATGCCCGGTTCGATGGCTCGACGTCGATCAAGAATGTGCTCCCGGTTCTTTGCCCGGAGCTCGATTACAGCGACCTCGTTGTGCAGGACGGCTCTTCGGCGATGGCGGAGTGGGAACGCATGATCCAGGCCGGGCCCGAGGAGGCGGACAAAATTGCACAAGCGCTGCTCCTCTATTGCGAACGCGACACCCGCGCCCTGGTGGCAATCCACGCATTTCTTCGTGACCTGGTCGAATCCTGACCGTTTCCGCCTTCCGGCACAACGAATCGGTTAGAAAGACCCGATCACGATTCACGTTCACAGAGCCGTCCGCAAAGAGATTCAGAGAACAATCCACCAGCATCCCCGGATTTCGCCGTCAGGGTGAAACGCAATCGAAACTTGTCTAATGCGCCCGAATTCGACGGTCCGAGGACGCGCGTACAAATATGCCTTCCAAGCTCGGGCTGAGGCCGAGGAACCGACCGTTTCATGGGCACAGATCCCTCGAAACGCCCTGTTGCCCCTGTACTGCATGACCATTTGGACCTTACCCCGACACCCCGCGAATCAATTGAGCTGGCCGCGCGGTGAAATGAGAAAGCCCGGTTCGTCTTCGGAACGATGGACTTCAAGGGAGATGCCATTGACACGGATCTGGATTCCGCAACCTCCCGGAAGCTAAAGGCCAAGGAACGTGGACTTGTCGCCGCCCGGTTCAGCTTCCGCTTCAAGCACGACCCCTGGACACGGCGTACCGGCAGACGGCAACGGGACCACCACGTGGTATCGCAAGGCTACCGTGCCAGGACCGACCGTTGTTCGGCAATGTCTCCACATCCGGCGCCACATCGGGAACACGACGCTCGGCACTGGATGACTCCGTTCCGTCGCGTTCTGCGGCAATCAGTCTGCCAGACATGTAGCTGAACAGCGTGGCCCGGCAATAGACCGCCACGGCAGACGAGTTGTATCATACCCCGGCACGCGGGACTCCCGGTTTTGTCACATGTCTCCTTCATGTCGGCTGGAGGTTCTTTCTTTGGCCCGAATCATCTTCGTGAACCCGTAAGCAATCGGAAAAAGGCAGTCCCAAGTTCTGAGAATCGAAAAATTCTCGGGAGCACACGTCCGAACCTGACGTAACGCCGCGTTACGCTCTCCCTGTTGATTCGAATCGGAAAGAACCACGTTGATCGGAAACGAGCATCGGCCGGTTCGCGTCAAGTGCCCAAGAACAACAACAATAAATCAAGCAGGAGAAAACAGCCATGATCATTGAGACAAGGCCGGAATCGGAACTGTGGATGGGTCCTGATGACAGCGCCCCTCTCCACCTGAAGCATTCGAATTCGCCAGCCCGTGCGATCGAACTGGACCTTGACAGCCTTCACGGCGCCGGATTCGGCTTCGGCTTCGGCTTCATCGAATATCCCCTGGCCGGTTTTGCCGCCGAACACCCCAAGACGGTCGCCACGATCTATACATACGAGACGCCCAGCACCAATTTCGGAAACCCATACGATGCTGTCTTCATCGGCGTGATCGGAGCCAGGAAGACGAAAATCCTGAAAGTCATCGAGAGGGCGCTCCAGTACCGGCATGGAGTACCGGACGCTGTCATCAAGGATTACCTGAGCGAGGAATCATCCGGAACCCGGAAGGTCCGGATTGGCGACAGTCCGGATTCGATCAGGTTCGAAAGTACCCAGCGGGTGTATCACATCGAGGACCGGCATCTCTGGGCACCGTTCGAAAAGGGCAGGTGGTACACGGACCCCGAATGGACTTGGGCGCTTAACCCCCGTTGATCTGCGGTCTGGATGCCACGGCCCTGATCGCACCTTGGGCCATGGCATTCACGTTGACCGGCCTGAAATTCAACACCCAAGAATTTCAATCTATTGCGTCCGAATCTGACGTGTCCGGGGGTTAACCTTTTTTCACTGGTTCGCAAAGGAGAGAATCATGCTAAATGACTATGAACAATTCCTTCTCAACACATACTTGGCGAACACCGCCTCTCATATCACGCGCAGTGACCCGGTGGCCCGGGAACTGATCGACTGGGTCTCTGATCAGGAAAACCGCATCGCGTTCCCTGTCAGGAAACGGCA
>JAPOVX010000056.1 GCA_026707935.1 Paracoccaceae bacterium | reverse complement strand
CTGGAAGAACTTGCAGTGGGAAGAGTTCGCCCTATGGAAGGCCGAACGGATCGCCGCAGGCTAACCAAAAAATTTGGCGTACACCCTGCGCCTTGAATCCCCGCACTGAATGACGGGATTTTCGGCGCAGTTGATAAAATCATGGCAAAATGCAAAGGTCGGGAGGGTGGCGGTGAGTAGGGCAAATGGCTTTGAAATTCAGGCGCGTGGTTACCGGCCACCGCCAAGACGGAACCTCGTGCTTTCTCAGCGGTGACTTGGCGGAAGCAACCGTCAAGCAGGTCGGGCGTGGCCTGAGGTTTTTCGAACTCTGGGAGACCGATGGCCCGTTGGCCTCGAATGAGGGTCTTGACGACGCCGGCAAGCGCCCGTTCAGCCATCATCCGCCCGCGGGTGGAACACGCTTCCGTATCGTGGAATTCCTGCCCGATTCCGAGCATGACGAAGCATCCGTATCCGGTGATTTCGAGTCCATGGACGTGGTTCGGCAGGTAGAATCGAACGACCCGACGATGCACCGCAACGAGACGGTTGACTATAACATCATCTTGTCCGGCGAGATCTTTGCCGTGACCGAGGAGGGCGAGATGCTTCTGCGGCCTGGTGATGTCATCATCCAGCGGGGGACCGCACACACCTGGCGTAACCGGAGCGGCAGGCCCTGTGTATTCGCATCGGTCATGGTTAGTGCCGAACCGCTTGCCAGGTTTGATGGTGACAACGATGAATGACGCCAAGCGCGTCAACCGCGACGTGCTTGGAGGATTCCTGTTCAAACTTTTTTCCAGCCTGGGCATGACTGGCGAGAATGCGCGGACATGTGCTGACGCCGTCGTGCTTACCAATCTCTGGGGAATTGACAGTCATGGCATCGTGCGGCTGCCAACCTACGCCCGGCGCCTCCGGGAAAACGTCATCAACGGCAACCCCAAAGTCCGGGTCCTCGCTGACAGCGGTGCCTTGAGAATCCTGGATGGAGACGAGGGAATGGGGTTCCTGGTCGGCCACGAGGCGATGCACCAGGCGATGGAGATGGCGGGCGCACACGGGATCGGCATGGCCAGTGTCAGGAATTCGAACCATTTCGGGGCCGCATCACTCTATGCCTGGCAGGCGGTGAAAGAAGGATTCATGGCCCTTGTCATGTCCAACGTGCGTCCGAACATGGTCGCTCCCGGCGGCGCCGAACCGGTGACAGGCAACAACCCCATTGCTTTTGGCGCTCCGACCCGTTTGGGATTTCCCTTTCTTCTTGACATTTCGATGTCGACGGTCGCGGGTGGAAAATTTTTTTTGGCCCAGAGCAGGGAAGAAAAGATCCCCTTTGGCTGGGCAACCGACAAAGATGGCAAACCAACGGACGATCCTGGAAAGGCTCTCGAGGGCTTCCTGCTGCCGATCGGCGGACACAAGGGGTTTGGTCTCTCATTGGTTGTGGACCTGCTGTGTGGAGTGATCAGTGGTGGAACTTTCCAGCACCGGATCCTCAGCATGTACACGTCACCTGACAGTACCAGTGGCACCTGCCACATGATGCTGGCTCTCGATCCCGGGGTTCTTCTTGGAGAATCCGCGTACCTTGACCGGATGGATACTTTCTACCGAAGCATAAAATCTTCCCCGGTGAGAGCGGAATCATGCATGTATCTTCCGGGAGAAATCGAGCACGCAACCATGCTCCGGCGCGAGTCGGACGGCATTCCAGTGCACGATGAATTGCTGCGAGAGATCAACTGCCTCGCTCGCGACTTGGGAGTCGAGGCGCTGGACACCATCGACCAGACCCGTGCACCTCGCGGCCCCGGCAGAATCCTGAACCACCGGTAGAAACAGGATTGGTCACGCCGCGCACGGTTTCGGGCAAACCGGCAACCTGCGCATCGTCGACCACAGCGCCACGGATTTCAAGCTGTTCGCCAACTCCGCCGCAGACCGGCTCTGCATCAACCTCCGAACGCGCAGGGTCGGCCGCCTGATGCCGACACCTTTCCGCCGTCCACGGCCACCTCGAAAACGAGCGCGGAAACGGAGTTCAACCTGCGATGAACGTTCGGCCGCGATCGCAAGCCGATCTTCCGTGACACTGCCTCAAGGCGGACCTGTTGACAAAACCTCGTCCTCGCTCAACTTGAACAGGCCAGGACGCATTTCGTATAAGGCCCGGGATATGCGCGGCAGTGCCGGACGGGATCCGCACCGGAAGAGAGAGGACTGACATGGCTGGTCACTCGAAATGGGCAAATATTCAGCACCGCAAGAGCCGCCAGGATGCGTCGCGGTCACGTTTGTTCTCACGCCTGGCGCGGGAAATTACGGTAGCCGCGCGGCAAGGCGACCCGGACCCGGAGAAGAATCCCCGTCTCAGGCTGGCAGTGAAGGAAGCGAAATCGAGTTCGGTCCCGAAGGACGTAATCGAACGGGCAATTTCGAAGGCATCCGGGAACGAAAGCGATAACTATGAGGAAATCCGGTACGAAGGTTACGGCCCGGAAGGAGTGGCGATCATCGTGGAAACGATGACTGACAACAGGAACCGGACTGCAGCGAGCGTGCGTTCGATCTTTTCCAAGGCAGGCGGAAGCATGGCGGAAACGGGTTCCGTTGCATTCATGTTCGAGCGAAAGGGGCTGGTGTTCTACCCGGAAGCAACCGGTAGCGCTGACGACATGCTGGAGGCGGCCATCGAAGCGGGCGCGGATGACGTCGAAAGCTCCGATGCAGGACACGAGATTTACTGTGACGCCCGTGATCTCAACGAAGTTTCGAACGCGCTGGAATCGTTTCTCGGCGAATCCGAGTCCTCCCGGCTGATATGGAAACCATTGTCGACAACAGCACTCGGGTTCGAGGCAGCCCAGAAAGTCTTGCGGCTTGTCGAGGTTCTCGAGGAAAATGACGATGTCCAGACCGTAACCGCGAATTTCGACATCCCCGAAGACGTGATGGAGCGGCTGACGGCTTGAGGCCCGAAGTAAACCGTCCCGGAGCTTTCCGGTCTGGTACCGATGTCATTTGGGCACACGGGATCGATCTGGGGCCAATATGGCAAGCGGCGCTGTTCGTTTGCCCGGTTTTCTGGCAAAAGCCGCCCGAGAATCGAGGCTACGGGCAAAATCTGACGGCAAGGTGGCCACCCGGATGACCCTGGCCGCCCAAGCGCCGGGGGTGGCATCCGGGCGCAGTTCCGACGGAGGCGTTTCATGCTCATTGGCGCACCATGTGAAAACTATCCCGACGAAAACCGCGTCGCAATGACGCCGCAGTCCGCGCAACAGCTGGCAAAGATCGGATACGAGGCTGTCGTCGAGTCAGGAGCCGGCGATTCCGCCGGTTTCTCCGATGTCGAATTCGAGGAGGCCGGTGCCAGGGTGGTCGCATCGGCCGAGGAACTGTGGCGAGACGCAGACATCGTCATCAAGGTACGTCCTCCGGAGGAATCGGAACTTGCACTGCTTCGGGAGAACCAGATCCTGATCGGTTTTCTCGACCCGGCCCGAAACCCTGCCGCGCTCGAGGCAGCCGCCGGTTCTGGTGCATCCGTCATCGCCATGGAAATGGTCCCGAGGATCAGCCGCGCGCAAAAGATGGATGCGCTGAGCTCGATGGCGAACATCGCTGGGTACAGGTCGGTCATCGAGGCCGGGAGCAATTTTGGCCGGTTCTTCACCGGTCAGGTGACGGCGGCCGGCAAAGTCTCTCCGGCAACCGTTCTCGTCATCGGGGCAGGGGTGGCGGGTCTTGCGGCCATCGGGGCGGCTCAGGCGTTGGGCGCCGTGGTCAGGGCCTTTGACGTTCGTGCGGAAGTGGCCGAGCAAATCGAGTCGCTTGGCGCGGAATTCCTGATGCTGGATTTCGAAGAGGACGCTTCGGGGGAGGGCGGTTACGCTGCTCCGTCGAGTCCCGAATTCCGCGAGAAGCAGCTGGAACTGTTCCGGAAGCATGCGCCCGAAGTCGATGTCGTGATAACGACCGCGCTGATACCGGGGCGGGATGCGCCGGAACTGTGGCTTGACGACATGGTCAGGTCCATGAAACCGGGATCAGTGGTCGTTGATCTCGCTGCCGAGCAGGGCGGAAACTGCACACTGACGGTTCCTGGCGAAAAAATCGTTACCGATAATCGGGTTACAGTAATCGGTTATACCGATTTTCCGAGCCGTATGGCGTCGCAGGCATCTTCGCTCTACGCGACAAATATCTTTCACATGATTGACGACATGACCCCGGAAAATGACGGGGTGATCCAGCTTGACATGGAAGATGACGTGATCAGGAATGCAACCGTCGCCCATGAACGCAACGTCACCTATCCGCCGCCGAAGCTCGTGGACAAGAGTGTTGCGGCAGGTCCGGCACCCAAGATCGGATCATCGCTGACCCATGAGCAAAGGGTCCAGGAAGCCGCGGCCGCCGAAGTTCAGGCGATCCGGAGGACCGGATATTGGCAACTGGCTCTTCTGATCGCCGGAGGATTCCTGATGTTCGTTTTGGGACTGTATGCCCCACCGTCCTTCATGCAGCACTTCATTGTATTCGCACTTGCATGTTTTGTGGGGTACCAGGTGATCTGGAACGTCAACCACGCGCTCCATACACCTCTCATGGCCATAACCAACGCGATCTCCGGGATCATCATCCTGGGAGCGCTCCTGCAGCTGAATACGGGCAACTGGCTTGTAACGGGCCTGGCGGCGGTGTCGGTGCTGATCGCGGCAATCAATATCGTCGGGGGGTTCCTGGTTACGCGGCGGATGTTGAACATGTTCCAGCGATCGTGAATCGGATGGTGACATGATTTCCGGGTTCGTCACTTCGGCCTATATCGCCGCCAGTGTTCTCTTCATCCTGGCGCTCGGCGGCCTGAGCAACCAGGAAAAGGCGAAACGCGCCATTTGGTTCGGAATCGTTGGCATGGCGCTCGCCGTATTCGCGACGATATTCGGGCCCGAAGTCGGCGGGTTGGCTTACGTCTTGCTGGTACCACTTCTGGGAGCAGGCGCTGTCGTCGGCATCTACGTCGCGCGCAGGGTCAAGATGACGGAAATGCCGCAACTTGTTGCGGCGTTACACAGTTTTGTCGGGCTTGCCGCTGTTTTTATCGGGATCAATTCGGATCTCGGCGGCCCGCATTCGGGTTCCTTGCCGGAGCATGGCGCCGCCGCCGGGGCTGCAATGGTCACGACCGCCGAGGTATTCATTCATCAGGTAGAGGTCTTTCTCGGCGTTTTCATCGGAGCCATTACCTTTACCGGTTCGATCATCGCGTATGGCAAGCTTTCCGGACAGGTATCCGGAAAACCGCTGACTCTGCCTGGCCGACATGTTCTCAATCTGTTGATGGTTCTGATGTCGATCGGACTCATGGTGATTTACCTGGCCGACTTCGGAAGCTGGACGCTGTATGTCATGACACTGATTGCGCTGGTGCTTGGCGCTCACCTGGTCATGGCAATCGGTGGTGCCGACATGCCTGTCGTCGTCTCGATGCTCAACAGCTACTCCGGTTGGGCTGCCGCGGCGACGGGGTTTCTGCTCGGGAATGACCTGCTGATCGTGACAGGCGCCCTTGTTGGAGCCTCTGGGGCCATACTGAGCTATATCATGTGCCGTGCGATGAACCGCTCGTTCATTTCCGTCATCCTTGGCGGATTCGGAACCGGAAGCGGAACCTCGCTTGAGGTTGATGGGGAAATGGTCGCGACCGACGTCCACACGGTTGCGGCGCAGCTTGAAAGCGCCAGTTCAGTGATCATCGTTCCCGGATACGGTATGGCGGTAGCCCAGGCGCAGGCATCGGTTTCCGAGCTCACCCGACGCCTGCGCGCGAAGGGAAAAGCCGTGAGATTCGCCATTCACCCTGTCGCCGGACGCCTGCCTGGCCACATGAATGTGCTTCTTGCAGAAGTTAAGGTCCCCTATGACCTGGTTCTGGAAATGGACGAAATCAACCCGGACTTTCCCCAAACGGACGTCGTCGTCGTCATCGGCTCCAACGACATTGTCAATCCTGCGGCCCAGGAGGACCCGTCGAGCCCTATTGCCGGTATGCCCGTGCTCGAGGTCTGGAAGGCCAAGTCGGTCTTCGTGTGCAAGCGCGGACAGGGGACCGGATATTCCGGGATCGATAATCCCCTGTTTTACAGGGAGAATACGCGCATGCTCTATGGCGACGCGAAGTCGAGCGTCGACCAGGTCCTCGGTCTCGTGATGTAGGCGGATACGAACGGCGAACCCATGAAGAACCGCCTGTTTATCAATACGGCAGACGGCGAGTGGAAGTCCCCTCCGGTCCGGATGCTGCCGATTCCGGATAAACCCGCGGCGGCCATGCAGGAACCGTGACTTTTTCCGTTTCAGACCGGCGACTGATCGCGGAAACGACCGCACGTGCGCTCATTGAAATCGCGGCGGTGCGATTTCAGACGGATCCGCCTTTTACCCTGACTTCCGGCATGGTCAGCCCCGTATATATCGATTGCAGGAAGATCATTTCGTACCCGCGAATTCGATCGGTAATGACGGATTTTGCGTTGTCTCTCCTTTACCGGGATGCAGGATTCGAAAAGTTCGACTCAATCGCTGGCGGTGAGACCGCGGGCATTCCATTTGCTGCATGGATAGCAGACAGAATGCAATTGCCGATGATTTATGTTCGCAAGAAACCGAAGGGGTTTGGAAGGAAATCCCGGATCGAAGGTGATGTCGAAGAAGGTCAACGGGTTTTGCTCGTGGAAGATCTTGCGACCGACGGAGGCAGCAAACTCGGTTTTTGCGAGGCAATTCGAGATGCAGGCGGCATCGTGAGTGATGCAATCGTCATCTTTTTCTACGACATTTTTCCGAACTCGAGGGAACGGCTGGCGGAGAACGGAATTCGACTGCACGCCCTGGCAACATGGAAGGATGTCCTGAACGAATGCCGCCGTTCCGGCTTTTTTGACAGCCGGACGCTTGCCGACGTCGAGGAATTCCTTGGCCAGCCGCTTGCATGGAGTGAAGCCCGGGGAGGAAAGAGCAATCCTTCCGGTGCCCGTTTGTAGCCCGCGGAATTTCCGGGATTGGAAATCCAACAAATGGAAGCTGACTTTGTCATTGTTGGCGCCGGGTCCGCAGGATGCGCCCTGGCGTACCGACTTTCGGAAGAGGGTCGCCATTCCGTGATCGTCGTCGAATACGGTGGCAGCGACGCGGGTCCGTTTATCCAGATGCCGGGTGCCCTGTCCTTTCCGATGAACATGAAGACGTATGATTGGGGATACGTGAGCGAAGCTGAGCCCCATCTCGGAGGCCGCAGGCTTAGGACTCCACGTGGCAGGGTCATCGGCGGTTCGTCTTCGATCAACGGAATGGTCTACGTCCGCGGTCATGCGCGGGACTTTGACCACTGGGAAGCGTCGGGCGCAAAGGGTTGGTCCTTTGCGGACGTGAGTCCGTATTTCAAACGCATGGAAGACTGGCATGCGTGCGGTCATGGCGGGGATCACAGCAAACGCGGAAGCGGGGGGCCCCTCCATGTCATTCGTGGCACACGCGAAAATCCGTTGAATCGTGCGTTTGTCGATGCTGGAATCGAGGCCGGATACCAGTATTCGGCGGACTCCAACGGTGAAAAGCAGGAAGGATTCGGGCCTTGGGACCAAACCATCTGGAATGGCAGGAGATGGTCAGCGGCCAACGCCTATCTCAGGCCCGCACTCAAGCGAAGAAACGTCAGACTGGTTCGGGGACTTGCCCTTCGGATATGCCTCCAAGGGGAAAGGGCAACCGGCGTCCAGATTCGACAGGGAAGACGACGCGTCCTCGTCAGGGCGAATCGTGAGGTTGTTCTCGCCGCTTCGTCGATAAACTCTCCGAAACTGCTCCTGCTGTCGGGGATCGGTCCTGCCGACGAACTCGAGGCGCTCGGAATTCCCGTGAACACAGACCTCCCGGGCGTGGGAAAGAACCTTCAGGATCACCTTGAGGTCTACGTTCAGTACAAATGCCGTCGACCGGTCACGCTGTACCGGTACTGGAATGTCATGGGCAAGATCTGGGTCGGGGCCAGGTGGCTTCTGACACGAAGAGGTCCAGGTGCGTCGAATCAGTTCGAGTCCGGTGCGTTCATCCGGTCAGGCTCCGGGGTCGAATATCCGGATATCCAGTTTCACTTTCTTCCGCTGGCAGTTCGATATGATGGCAAGGCATCGGCAGAGTCACATGGGTTCCAGATACATGCCGGCCCGATGCGCTCCAAGTCCAGGGGTGAAGTGGTCCTGCATTCGGCGGATCCTGAAGATCCGCCAGGAATAAGATTCAACTACATGAGCTGCGAAAGCGACTGGGTCGAATTTCGGACATGTGTGCGTCTTGCTCGCGAAATCGTTGCCCAACCCGCGCTGGCGCCCTTCGCGGGCGAAGAGATTCAACCGGGGAGTGGATTACAGGAGGACTCCGAGATCGACAGCTTTGTCAGGCAACATGCGGAAAGTGCCTTCCATCCCTGCGGTACCTGTCGCTTGGGCGCCCGTGAAGACCCGCATGCGGTCGTAGATCCGGAGTGCCGCGTCATCGGGGTTGACGGGTTAAGGGTTGCGGACAGCTCGGTGTTCCCGCGAATAACCAACGGCAATACGAACGCGCCATCGATCATGGTCGGAGAAAAGGCGGCTGATCATATTCTGGATCGGAAACCGCTTCCCCGATCCAACGATGTTCCCTGGATTCACCCGGATTGGGAGGCCAGCCAAAGGTAGCGAAAAGGGGTCCCGGCCGGTGTCAGGCCTGATGTCGAGACATGCTCATTGGTCTATCTGCATGTGTGCACGCAAATTCTTGAAGCATTGATCGGTAAACTTCCGCGCAAATCCACCGATCAGCCTTGAACCAATCTGGGCGATTTTGCCGCCAATGCGCATTTCGGCGTCGTAAATCAAGTCCGTTCCCGAGCCGGATTCATTCATTTGAACCCTGGCAACGCCCCTCACGAACCCGGCAGCCCCTCCTTTGCCACCTCCGTTAAGGGTAATTTCCCTGTATTTCTCCACATCGTCGACCGTAATGGTCCCGCGGAACCGTGCTTTGATCGGCCCAACCTTCTGGAGAAC
>JAPOVX010000169.1 GCA_026707935.1 Paracoccaceae bacterium | reverse complement strand
GTTGGGCTTGCAGATCGGGCAGGCGACGTAAAACCTGTCGAAAACCGTCCCGCGCGCGGCCAGGCTGTCGATGGCCGGGGTCCTGACCACGGGATTGCCGTAGCAGCCCAGGTGATCCGCGCGTTGCTGGTCGGTCGAGATCAGCAGGATGTTCGGCTGGCGGGCCATCTCGCGTGTTCCGTCTCAGCTGGCCGTGAAGCCGCCGTCGACATACATGATCTGGCCCGTGCAGAAGTCCGATGCCGGCGACAACAGGTAAAGCACCATGCCCATCAGATCCTCGACTTCGCCCAAACGGCCGAGCGGTATGCGCGACAGCGAGCGCTTCCTGGTTGCCTCGCCGATCGGATCGTCGGTCCATATCCAGGCCGTAAGCCTGGAACGAAACACCGTGGGCGCGATGGAGTTGACGGTGATTCCGTGTTTGCCCCACTCAGTCGCCAGCGTTCGGGTCAGTGCATCGATCGCGCCTTTCGAGGTACAGTAAGCCGTATACCCGGAGACAGCGCCGTGTCTCCCGCGCACCGATGACATCATCAGCATCTTGCCCTTGATTTCCTTTTCGATCCAGTAGGTGCCGACGGCCTTGGCCATGTACCACGGGCCACGGACATTGGCGTCCATCACTGCCTGCCAGTCTTCGTCGTCGAGATCCTGGATGGGTCCTGCCTTGTTATGGCCAGACGCGATGACAAGGCGGTCGATCCTGCCAAAGCTGTCCAACGCGAAGTCACGGATCGCTTCGGCGTTGCCAAGTGAATCCGGACGCCGCGCTATCGAACACGCCGTACCGCCGCACGATTCGACGTCCTGCAAAACCTTTGCCAGTTCGCCATCGGATCCCGACGCCAGCACCAGCTTGCTGCCGAGCGCACCGAGCATGAGCGCACATGCCCGGCCAAACGCGCCGGAAGCTCCAGTAATGATCGCGACTCTCCCGCTGACATCGAACATCGATAGCGGATCGCGCAGGTTTGGTGAAATCCCGTTCATCTCGAGACTCCCGTGCATATGCATGAATCCCGGCCCGGGTCGAAGGCCGCCGTGGCACGGACACCGTAACATTTCCGTTCGGGCCGACACCAAGGTAAAGCCATGACGGTGCAGCGTATCCCGGTCTCGAGGTTACGTTCACCACCCGCGAATTCGAACCCCGGTTGCGACGGCATCCGGTACCTCATCCGTGGCTCAGTAGGTGGTACAAGAGCCCGGTGGCGGTATCGGCATGCCCTGGCATGGGCCACCCTCACTGGTGCGGAGCCATTCTTCGGGACATCCATGTCGCTTTGGTAAGCAATGACTGCGAGGCCTGCAAATGACATGTGAGGCAGGCACAAGAACCTGACCGAACCGCGACCGTCGTACCGGACGCGGAGGGCGGAAGACAGACACACCGCATCCGCTCGTAGGGCGCCTCGTCCGAACGCGTCCTTGCAGAGCGGCAAGCAGGGCCCTCCAAATGTCCCGATCGCGGAGCCGTTACATCCCCTTTCAAAGAAGAAATCGAATTTCGCCAATTTCAACGGGTTTTCGTGGATGGTTCAGAGGAGCGTGCTTGTCGGAAACGAACACATCGCGTCCTGTTCTGCCGTGCACGACCTGTCGCCGCCTCATGTCGCCTTCCCATCGACCTTGATCCACGGCCTGTTGCACCGGCTTCGCAGTGGTCATCATGTCGCCCGCATCCCCGAACGGGATGCTCCTGCTCGCCAATTCGATGGGGTTGGAAAAGATCCGCTTGAGAGAAGCGATTCGCGAGGTTGCGCAGGGTCTTTGCCCGGCACAGCTGCGAAGTCACCCGTATCGGTCCGGAAATCCGTTGCGACGTTCTCCGGCCAGGTCTTGAGGAAGTAAAATCGAATTTCTCAACAGGCCCCGCGTTTTACCCGGCCGCTACCGGTTCAACGGCTGGTACCAGTACCTCGGGATTTGCCGCGGTCGTCCGCACGATTTCGGCCCGGACCCGTGATTCCTGCCGAAGACTAACGGTTCCGGTTGACTCGAGCCGTGACCGGTGCGCCCCAGGCGCGGACCAAAATTCGAGGATGCTTGCCGTGGAAAGACCAGTCCCCGGTCCGTGCGGGGTCCCGTGCGTTCGGCCGTCAGGTTGACGTGACCAGGTCGAAGCCTTCATCCAGCCATCCTGTCACGCCACCGATCATCATCTTGACCGGCAGCCCGAGACGCGCCAGTCGAACGGCCGCCTTGTTGGCGCCGTTGCAGTGGGGCCCGGCACAATAGACGACGAATACCTTGTCCCTTGGGTACCGCGACATCCGATCGGACGTCATGTCTCCGTGCGGAATGTTGATTGCGCCGTCGACGTGGCCGTTTGCGTACGCGCTCGGGCCTCTCACGTCGATGACGATGAAATCGGGATCGGGGCATTTCATGCTCTCGTGCACGTCCCAGCAGTCCGTCTCGAAGGAAAGCAAACTCGTGAAGTGACGCAGTGCGGCATCGCATGGTGCAGCAGGTGTTTCGGTGACGTGTGTATGCATGATCCGGCAGCTCCCGATTGACGAGGGTCTCGGTGTTACCGGCGAACGGGTCGTGAAAACAGTGGCGAAACGGACAAAGATTGGTAAGATCTCGCCAAATGGCGGGGTATGCAGATTTGTCGGGAACGCTCGGCCCGGGCCTGGTGGCCGTGATTGCCTATGACGGTCTGTGCACTTTCGAGTTCGGCATCGCCGTCGAGGTGTTCGGCTTGCCGCGTCCCGAGTTTGACTTCACATGGTATGACTTCCGTGTCGTTTCTGCAGATGGAGCCAGGTTGCGCGCCGCAGGCGGAATCGTCGTCGAGGCGGCTCCCGACCTGTCGATTCTCGAACGTGCTCGTACGATAGTCGTGCCCGGCTGGAGGGATCGCGGCGAGCGACCGCCGGACCAACTGCTGGAGTCCATATCCCACGCATCAGAAGGAGGCGCGCGCTGCCTGTCGATCTGTTCAGGTGCGTTCGTTCTGGCGGCAGCCGGACTGCTCAACGGCAGACGTGCGACCACGCATTGGCGGCATGTGCCCGATTTCAAGCGCATGTATCCCGACATTCAGGTGGAGGAAGATGTTCTCTACGTGGACGAAGGAAATGTCATCACCTCGGCCGGAAGTGCGGCCGGAATCGACGCATGCATTCACCTGGTGCGCCGTGACTTCGGGGGCAAGGTCGCAAACAACGTGGCGCGCCGCCTGATTCTGTCTCCTCATCGCGACGGCGGTCAGGCACAGTTCATCGCCGCACCGGTCCAGGAGCGTCCTGGCCGAAAGGTGAGCAAGGTACTGGACTGGGCACGAGAACGCCTCGATCACCCCCTGGAAGTCAGACACCTCGCCGACAGAGCCGCAATGAGCGAACGAACGCTGCTGCGCAGGTTTCAGGAGAGTCTCGGCCTTGCGCCCGGCGAATGGCTGCAGCGCGAGCGCATGTACCGGGCTCGCGAACTCCTCGAGTCGTGCGATGACAGTCTTGACGACATAGCTGAAAAATGCGGCTACCGTTCGCTTGAGGCATTCCGTGCCGCGTTCAAACGAATTGTCGGCACCTCTCCTGCCGCCTACCGCAAGCGTTTCCAGCGCAAGGCCTGAACTGTTCGCGCAACAGTCGGGCGGGGCGACCCGTCGCTCGTGTCAAGCGCCGAAAACGGAGCTCCCGGACTCCGGTCCGACAGGCTTGCACGGAACGGCAGCCGATCTTGGTTTCCAAGCGAAAGAGGTTATTCATGATTTTGGCGCGTGCCGTTGGTTTCGTGCTAGGCCGGAGGTCATCGCCGCCGATACCTGCGAGGACGTGGCGGCCTTGGCGGATGGTCAGACGGGCGGCCGCAGAGGAGACATTTCCCCGATCCGGCCCGGAAAGACACGGCTTTACGTTCGGTCCCGTTAGTGAGACCTTTACCGGATGTCGCCATCGAAACGGGAATCGAGCGCCACGAGGATGAACCGACTTCGGCACATCCGTGAACTCTCGGTGATCGAATCCCTCCGGGACGACGGTTCACCGGATGGTGCCTCACGCCCATGACATCGACATGCGGATCTGAACCCGGGAACGGGACGAGAAAACACCTGCGTTCCACATCGGCAGAATCCGGGAAGGCACGATCGTCCACAAGGATGCCCTCGAGGTCACTGCATTCAGGGTCAATCGATTTCCGCCGGAAAAACCTTTCGGTTCCCGGCTCGGTGCGGGCGGCAACGGCATCGTCGTCTCGCGCAGCCCGCCGTTGCGAGAACCCTGTTCGTCATGCACATGAACCCGAATTGCCGTGGGTGAGTATCTGATGCGGTTCGAACCGAAGTGACACGCTTTCGGGCAGAGCGAATCGGAAACGGCCCGATCATCCGTCCCGGGCTGGCCGAGTCCATCGGGACCAACATCAACGGACCGTCCGCCATCCGCGTGCCGGATTGGGTGACGGACCCATTCGGGCGCTACTACCTCTACTTCGCAGATCATCGTGGCAACCACATCCGCCTGGCTTACGCCGACGACATTGCCGGTCCGTGGCGGATTTACGCGCCCGGTACCCTGCGCCTTGCGGAGTCCGGGTTTCCCGCGAGCCCGAACGAACTTGATCCGCCACCAGGTCTTCGGGAAGCAGTCGCTACGGGCGACTTGCGCCCGCACATCGCATCTCCGGATGTCCACGTCGACAACGCGGCTCGACAGATTATCATGCACTTCCACGGATTGACGCGGAACTGCGCACAGATCACCTGTCGCGCGGTTTCAGCGGACGGACTCGAATTCGGGAAGATCACGCCCACGGGGGCCGACTTTTATGCAAGGGTCTTTTCCTGGCGGGGTGCGGCCTATGCGGCGGCGCTGGAGGGTTGGCTTTATCGCTCGCCCGACGGCGGTTTGACATTTCCCGAAAGGATCCGTTTCGCGGATCGATCGATCCGTCATGTCGCCGTATTCATTCACGACCGTCAGCTCAATTTGGTCTATTCCCGCATAGGGGATTCACCCGAGCGTCTCCTGTCGAGCCGGGTTGAGGTGGACGGCCACTGGCAATCGTGGAAAGCATTGGAACCTGCAGAACTTCTGCATCCGCAATTCGATTGGGAAGGGGGACACCTGCCGGCGACCCCTTCGAAACCGGGTCCGGCCGACACGCCTGAAAACCAGCTTCGCGATCCCTACGTTTTGGTTGACGCGAATGACCTCTGGCTCTTCTATTCGTGCGCGGGCGAGAGCGGTATCGGACTGGCGCGCCTTCTGCGGCGATGATCCGAAACAAGGCCTGAAATGAACATTTCCGCCCTCAGGTCAGGGAACGTCCGGCTCTACTTGGCCGGAACCGCGTTTTCGACCAACGCCATGTGGATGTTGCGGATCACGATCGCCTGGGTCGCGTGGGACTTGACGAATTCGGCAAGTTTTGTGGGGTTTGTTGCCTTCCTGTTCTTCGCGCCAACGGTCATTGCGGGACCGCTTTTCGGGGTGATCACCGACCGCATCGATGTACGGCGGGCCGCCTTGCTCCTGCAATCCTTGCTTTCGAGCCTTGCATTCCTGCTCTGGGCCCTCAGTGTCTTTGGTGGTCCGGACAAATTCACCCTGACGATATACGCGGCGTCCGTCGGTCTGATAATTGCCGCCTATGGCCCGGTTCGCATGTCCCTTGTGCCCCGCTTGGTCGACAGGTCCCGAATCAGCTCGGTCGTGAACATCGTCGTGATCAATTTCAATCTCGCGCGCATGACTGGCCCGGCAATCGGCGGATGGGCGATCGGTGCTTTCGGAATCGAAACGGCGTCTTTCATCACGGCGTTGTTGTTCCTGCCGATCTTGGTGTCGCTTGTCCTGGTCGATCTCCGGACCCGCGAAGTCCCCAAGACCGTCCAGGAAACGCTGTCAGGTGCTTTCTGGGAAGGCATGCGGGAGATTTCCGGCAACGCGACGCTCCGCGAAGCCCTGTTCTGGACCGCGGTCAACGCGTTCTTCCTGAGGGGCGGACTGGAAATCCTGCCTGTCATCGCCGACGGGGCCTTTGGCAAGGGCGTTACCGGCCTGGGAATGCTTACGTCGGCGGCGGGGCTTGGCGCCGTCATCTCCGGCCTCTGGATCGCTGTCCGACCGTCATATCCCGATGGAGCGAGACCGAGAAGTGCAAGAACATTCGGACTTGTCGGGCTGGCAAGTCTCGCCATCCTCGGGTTCGCGAACAATTGGTTTGCCGTCCTGGTTCTGGTCGCCTGCGTGTCCTGCTTTTCCACGGCCACCAGCATCCTGTGCCAAAGCGCGATGCAGACCAGCATCGACGACCACCTCCGTGGACGAATCATGAGTTCCTGGGCGGTCGTCGCCGGGGCTTCCAGCGCATTCGGAGCGGCAGCACTCGGCATGCTTTCCGAAATCACCGGCTACGATACGGCGTTCCTGGTTTCCGGGGCGTTGCCGGTTGCGATGTTCCTTGTGTGGAGCTTCGCCGTCCAGATTCGGAAAACCCGAAACAGACACATTTGACGCAGACAGAACGGACCTTCTTTTGCAGCAATTCCGTATTGCGACCTTGTACGTGATCAGCCTCGTGATTTCGTCACCGACCGGGTCCATGCCGCAAGGCAGTCCACGTGTTGACGGACATTGACGAATACGCCCGCCCGTGAACGGTGGTCGAGACCCGGTACCGGCATACCAGGGAGGATGTGCTGCATGTGCCCCGGAAGCTGTTCCTGATCATCGGACCGCCCGGGAATGTCCGACCGGACAACGACCCGCAAGCGGTGGCCCGGGCTGCCCGTGAACGGGTTTGAAAGACCTGCCGCGAAAGCATCCCGCGCCGAAGCCGTTTGGCCTCGGAGCAACGGCAAAGAGGGAGCCTGACTGGAAAGGCACGAGGCGAATGTCTCGATCCGGACATCGTCTGCACGCTGTTGCATGCTGCGGGATGCGCAGGTTCTCATCGGGTAGCCGTGAACCATCCATGGTGCCGAATACCCGCGTCATGCGCTCGTCTATCGTCCATCAGCGCCGAAAACCGTGTTGCCTTCACCGGGATTCGCGGTTTACGCATTCGGTCGGCCCCCTCGATCAAGGGCCCGGGTCCGTGCCGGATTTCAGTTTTCGGAATGAAACGCTTACGGGACCCCGGTCGAGGCTTCATGGAGGATCGCCAGGAACTCATGACGACGTTGTTTCGAAATACATGAATCCTTGGCTGGAAGAAGCTGCCTGATGTCTGGCGATTTCCAGCGGCACGGCCTTGCCCGCGGTCTGACCGACTACGGAGATCGGGGTTTCGCCCTTTATCTCCGCCGGTCGTTTGCCAAGTCCATGGGTTATTCGGATTCCGCCCTGGCGCGCCCGGTTGTGGGAATTGCCAATTCCGCGAGTGGTTTCAACAACTGTCACCGCCATTTCCCGGAAATGCTTGACGCCGTCAAACGCGGCGTCCTGGCGGCCGGCGGCCTGCCGATCGAATTTCCAACCATTTCGCTCGGGGAGGTGTTCCTCCACCCGACAAGTCTCAAGTACCGCAACCTGATGTCGATGGACACCGAGGAATTGGTCCGGGCCCAGCCGATCGATGCGGCCGTGCTGATGGGAGGTTGCGACAAGACCGTACCTGCGCAGCTGATGGGTGCGGCATCGGCCGGCGTTCCCGCCATCCAGCTTGTTGCCGGACCGATGATGACTGGCCGTCATGAACGCGACAGGCTCGGCGCCTGTACCGACTGCCGACGCTTCTGGGCCAGGTACCGGGCAGGCACGATCGATGACGACCAGATCGCGGCCATCGAAAACCGCCTGGCGACAACGGCTGGAACCTGTGCCGTCATGGGAACGGCGAGCACCATGGCATGCATCGCCGAGACCCTGGGCATGACGCTGCCGGGCACTGCGGCAATCCCTGCGGTGCACGCGGATCGCCTACGCGCGGCAGAGGCAACCGGAGAAGCCGCGGTTCGCCTGGCTGCCGGCGGTCCGACGCCGGACAGGATCATCAGCAAGGGTTCGGTGGAGAACGCATTGCGGGTTCTGCTGGCACTGGGCGGTTCCACCAACGCGATCATTCATCTGACTGCCGTGGCAGGACGGCTGGGGATTCCCTTGGACCTGGAAGACCTGAACCGCCTGAGCGACACGACGCCGGTTCTCGTCAATCTCAAGCCCGTCGGCTCCGGCTACATGGAGGACTTTTTTGCCGCGGGCGGCATGAGCGCGGTACTCGGCGAGCTGCGACCGTTGCTCAACCTGGATTGCATCACGGTAACCGGCGAGACGCTGGGACAGCGCCTGGATGCCGAAAAGGACGCCTGGGTTGATCGCGACGTCATTGCCAGTGCCGATGATCCACTGGAGCCAGAGGGCGGATTGATCGCCCTGTTCGGAAATCTTGCCCCGCGCGGCGCGATCCTGAAACGCTCGGCGGCGGACCGGAACCTGTTCGAGAAAAAGGCCCGGGCCGTCGTGTTTTCGTCTCTGAAGGACTTGTCCGAACGCATTGATCGTCCGGATCTCGACGTCAGACCCGATGATGCACTCGTATTGCAGAATGCGGGACCACGCAGTGAATCCTGCATGCCCGAGGCCGGCTACCTGCCGATACCGAAACGCCTCGCCGAGGCCGGTGTCAATGACATGATCCGCGTTTCCGATGCCCGGATGAGCGGCACGGCTTACGGCACGATCATCCTTCACGTGACGCCCGAAGCGGCTATCGGCGGCCCGCTGTCCCTGGTCCGCACCGGCGACTTCATTCGCCTCAGCGTGGCTGAACGCAGGATCGATCTCCTGGTCGATGATGCGGAGCTCGAGTCCCGTCGCCGACAGGCGGATGCGACGGCTCATGCCGTTCGTCCCCGACGCGGTTACTCGAAGCTCTATGCGGATACGGTCTTGCAGGCCGATGAGGGCTGCGACTTCGACTTCCTGAAAGGTTAGGCGTCCCGGCCTGATCCCCTGTCCTCCAGGTTCCGGACACCGCTGTTGCCTGGGTTCAACGGTTGATGGTCCGACGCGTCGAAAACGCAATGATCAAGACGCGAACACCCCTGCGAAAGGTTGCTCAATGATGTCCGGGAATTGATGACTTGATTTAACCGGAGAGTCCTGCATTGTCCGGATGATACGCCATG